>CABQKL010000029.1 GCA_902464645.1 uncultured Collinsella sp. | reverse complement strand
AGCTCAGCCGCGGCGGCGTGCCCGACATCGAGCGCCGTCTGGGCAGCATCTCGGCGCTGGCAAGCGACCTGGACTGCGGCACCCTCACGCTCATCGACATTGTCAACGAGCTCAAGAAGCCCGGTCGCGACCCGCGCGACGACGCGCCCGAGGTGGTCTTTAGCCGCTCAGCGCTTTCCATCGACGACCTAGAGCCCGGCATGGAGCTCAAGGGCACGGTGCGCAACGTTGTGGACTTTGGCGCCTTCGTCGACGTGGGCGTGCACCAGGACGGCCTCGTGCACATCTCCAAGCTGGCCAACCGCTTCGTCAAGCACCCGAGCGACGTGGTGCGCGTCGGCGACACGGTAAAGGTGTGGGTGGAAAAGGTCGATCGCGACCGCAAGAAGATCTCGCTCACCATGGTGCAGGGGAAGTAGACCACCTAAAGCAAGGGTACCCCCTACAGCGGCGTGCAAAATCGCGAGTATTCTGCAATTTCTGCCGCTCCGAACGCCCCTCAGAGGCAATATAGTCAAAAACAGCCCCCGTTTTAGCATCATCAGAGCCAAAACGGGGGCTGTTCCGTGCTTCAACCAGTTGGTAAAAACCTTTACCTTGCTGAATATTCTCAATTTTGCACGGCGCAGGCGGGGGTACCTTTGTCCACGGCAGGATATGGAAGCCAATCACCAACCTACTTGCAAGCTCGTGTCGGCAGCCCCGGCCTTTCCTTTGCCTAGCGCGACCCTCGCGAAGCGCGTGAGCGATAGGGAAAGGAAAGGCCGGGGCGAACAACCCGCGGCGCAGCCAGTGTTCGCGTTACGGCAGGATATGGAAACCGAGCGAGGCGATATCCTTGGCAAAGCCGCGCACGGTGTCGAGCGAGACCTCGTACGGATCACGGCCGATGTTCTTGCGCTTGGCCAGGATGCTGTTGGGCACCGTGATGATCTGGCAACCGCAGGCTTCGGCCTGGTAGATGTTGATGAGCTCACGCGTGGACGCCCACAGGACCTCGCAGTTGGGCTTGGCGGCGGCCTTCTTGACCGACTCCGTCATAAACGGAATGGGGTCGACGCCGGTATCGGCGATACGGCCGGCAAAGAGCGAGATGATGGACGGCGTCTCGGCGTCAACGGCCTCGACCATCTCGTCGACCTGCTCGGGCGTAAAGATGGTGGTGACGTTAACCTTGATGCCGTCGGCCGAAAGCTTGCGGACCAGCTCGGCGGTGGACTCGCCCTTGGTGGTCACGCATGGGATCTTGACGTAGACGTTCTCGGCCCAGGTAGCGATCTCGCGCGCCTCGACCTCCATGGTCTCGACGTCGTCGGCAAAAACCTCAAACGAGACGGAAACGTCGGTGATGTGGGCCAGGACCTCCTTGGCAAACGCGCGGTAATCCGTCACGCCGCCCTTCTTCATAAGGGACGGGTTGGTCGTGAAACCCTGAACGTTGCCGTTCTCGTACATGTCGAGCATGCCCTCGAGGTTTGCACCGTCAGCGAACACCTTGATTGCCATCTGCCTGATTCCTTTCGCTTGCACATGGGCGTTGCACTGCTAAACACTTTACCTACGTTTATCAAGGCGTGAGCTGCGGGTTTTTATCTTCTCGGCGAACGGTATAAACACCTCAGTGTTTGGATTGATAAATCGATTGAGCATGCAAAAGCAAAGAGTCGCAGTTTGAGCAAACGTCAGAACGCGGGATTCATTAGATGAGGCCGAAATGCTGCATCGCTGTGACGGTGCCGTCGTGTGCGACATCGTCGGTCACGTAGTCGGCGACCGCCTTGACCTCAGGCATGGCGTTGCCCATGGCGACAGCCGTCTCGACCGCAGCGAGCATGCCCAGGTCGTTACCCGAATCGCCGAAGCCAAAGGTGCGTGCGTTGCCGGTGCGACCCAGGTATTCCAGCGCTCGCGCCACGCCCACGCCCTTGTCGATGCCCTTGGGGCTCAGCTCGCGATTCTGACCACCGGTGTTGCACAGCTCAAACTCGCGATCGATAAAGCCATCATCATTGGCTACGCGAGCCAGGTCGCTCGCGACGATGCCTACCTTGCCCACGCGCAGACGGCCGTCGACGCGCATTTCCTCGGTGCTGTGCACCACAGAAGTGCCGATCAGAGACGACTGCTCAACACCCGCGGGTTCCAGGGCAAAAGTAGCCACGTTGGTCTCGAAAAAGGCTTCAATCCCTGCCGCGGCCATACGGCGTGCAAGCTCCTCAACAATGTCTTCGTCAAAGCAGTCCTCATACACCACGCGGCCCTCGACCTCGAGCGTGGCGCCCGCCATGGCAACGACGCCCGCGGGGTCGAGCGCACGCAAGCTATCGGCGATGAGCCACAGGGGGCGACCCGTGCAGATAAACGCCTTGTGTCCCGCATCGCGCAGACGATGAAACGCCTCGACGACCGCCTGCGAGGGGCGAACCGCCGAAAAATCCTTGTCGGTCATGTTGTCGGGATCGAACGACGTCAGCGTGCCGTCCACGTCAAAAAAGAGCACAGCGGGTTCGGGACACGCATCAATCATATGGGTTCCTTTCGAGGATAAGGGCAAACGAAGCATCCATCATATAATGGAGCGACGCAACCAGAGAGGTCACCCATGGAATTTTACGCAAGCTGCCCCGAAGGCTTTGAGTCCGCACTCGCCGATGAGCTTAAACGCCTCGGGCTTTCGCATGTTCGCCGGCTGAAGGGCCGCGCCACGTTTGAGGGCGAGCTCGAAGAAGGCTACCGCGCCTGTCTGTGGTCGCGCCTGGCGAGCCGCGTGTTCGTGGTGCTCGGGCGCTTTGAGGCGCAGAATGCCGATGAGCTGTACGATGGCGTTTACGACATCGCCTGGGAGAGCATCGTCCGCCCCGGCGCCACCATCGCCATTACCGCCCGCGGCGTGACCGAGCAGCTGCGCAACACGCGCTTCTCGGCTCTGCGCGCCAAGGACGCATTGTGCGACCGCCTGGCCGAGACCACGGGCCGTCGCGCCGACGTCGATGCCGCCGACCCCGATGTTCACCTACTGCTTTCGTTGCGCCAGCGCCGTGCGAGCATTAGCCTGGACCTTTCGGGCGACCCGCTGTTCAAGCGCCTGCCGCCCGCGGCGACCCGTGCCGGCGAGGGCGCGCACGTGCTGCGCCCCGACTACGCCGCTCTGGTGCTGGCGCAGGCCGGCTGGACCGCACTGTGCGAGCGCGAGCTGACGGCCGATGATTACGAGAATGAAGCCCTGCCCACGCTGATCGATGCCTCGTGCGCCGGCGGCGGTCTGCTGCTGGAGGCCGTGAATATCCTGACCGACCGCGCCCCGGGTGCCGCACGCAAGCACTGGGGTTTTGAGGGCTGGCAGCTGCATGATGCCGACCTATGGGAACAACTGCTTGCCGAGGCGCGCGAGCGCGAGGCGACGGCGCGCGAGCGCCAGGCGCGCATCGTGGCCGTAGACATCGACCCCGCCGCCCGCAAGACTGCCGAGCGTATGATCAAGTGCGCCGGCTACAAGCGTTTCGTCGACTTCTGCGCTGCCAAACCAGCCACCGTGCTGGACCATGCAGGCGCTGTCGCCGGCGCCGCCGTAGTCGCAGACACCACCGAGACCCCGCTTTCGCTCATGCACGACGCCATGACGCTGGTCGGCGAGCTGCGCCGCGCGCCCGAGCTTACCGCCGCGCCGGTCGCCACGCTCGCCCGCGATGGCCTTATGGCCCGCGCGCTCCATGCCGAGCCTGCGCGCTCCATCGCCGTCATGCCCAATAACGAGGAGGCGGCTATTGAGGTCTGGCCCTCGCTCGACCACGCCACCGCGGCATTCGAAGCTGCGACCAGCGCAGATGCCGAACAGCAGACCGCAGACGCTCAAGACGAAGCCGCCGACACTCCCATGCCCGAACCTGCCGCCATGCTCGACCTGGGCGACGGCAAGCCGCTGCCCGTGCTCATCCCGGAGTCCGAGCAGTTCGCCAACCGCCTGCGCAAGAATGCCCGTCTGCGCCGCAAGTGGGCCAAGCGCGAGGGCGTGAGCTGCTACCGCGTCTACGATGCCGACCTGCCCGATTACTCCGCCGCCATCGACCTGTACGAGGGTTGCCCGCAGACGCCGGGCCGCTGGCTCGTCATCGCCGAATACGCCGCGCCCAAGACCATCGATCCCACGCTGGCCCAGGCCCGCATGCTCGACATCTTGACCATCGCGCCGCGCATCCTAGATGTTCCCGCCGAGCATGTGCACGCCAAGGCCCGCATGCGTTCGCGCGGCGGCTCGCAGTACGGCAAGCAGGGCGCCGGCAAGGGCGGATCGGGCGAGCGCGCCAACATCGCGCGCCGTCGCCTGCCGCTCATCGAAGAGGGCGGACTCACCTTTGCCGTCAACTTTGACGACTATTTGGATGTGGGCATCTTCCTGGACCACCGCGTCACCCGCAACCTGGTGCGCGAGCACGCCAAACAGGCGCGCCGCTTCCTCAACCTGTTTGCCTACACCGGCACCGCCACCTGCTATGCGGCAGACGGCGGCGTCGAGGAGACCGTGACGGTCGACCTTTCCAACACCTACCTGGACTGGGCCGAGCGCAACATGCGCCAGAACGGCTTTGTTGGCCCGCAGCATCACTTTGTGCGCGATGACGTGCTCGCCTGGATTCGCGACCAGCGCCAGACGCGCAACCGCTGGGACCTGATTTTTGTCGACCCGCCCACGTTTTCGAACTCGTCCAAGATGGGCCGCCGCACCTGGGATGTCCAGCGCGACCATGTTGAGCTTTTGGCCGGCGTATCTCGCCTGCTCGCACAGGGCGGACATGCCATCTTTAGCTGCAACCTGCGCGGCTTTCGCCCCGAAACGCGCAAGCTCGCACGCGCGGGCGTCGTGCTGGAGAACATTTCGGCGCAGACCATCCCCGAGGATTTCGCACGCAACCAGAAGGTGCATCATTGCTATATCGTGCGCCGACTGCCCATCGAGGACGCCATGGCCGAGGTCGGTTTTAGCGCCGAGGAGATTGCCGAGCGAACCGAGGAGCTGCGCAACCCCGAGGCGCGCAAGCCTCGTGCAGCAGCGCCCGCGCCCACGCAGGCCGGCAACGGCAAATCAAACTTTGCCGGCAAACCCTCCCCTGCCGGCAAGTCCAAAAAGAAGAAGTTCTACGCCAGCAAGCCCAAGGGCAAATAACAAAGTTGCGGTGGTATACGGACTGTTTTGCCTGGAATTAGGCAAATTTAGACCGTATTTCACCGCAACTCATAGTGGGATGGTGGTTGGCAATCTAGCCTTGGGTGACCAATCGGTAACCGATGCCCACATGCGTTTGGATATAGCGCGGATGCGCGGGGTCGGATTCGATCTTCTTGCGCAGCGTGCCCATAAAGACACGTAGGCTCGCCAGGTCGCTCTTGGTTGCCGTACCCCAAATCTCGTGCAGGATAAACTGGTGCGTCAGCACCTTGTCGGCGTTATGCGCCAGCAGGCACAGGAGCTTGTACTCGATCGGCGTCAGATGCAGCTCCTCGCCATCCATCGTGGCGATGCCGGCATCAAAATCGATATGCAGCTCACCGGTATCGAACGAGCCCTCGGAAGCAACGCCGCCCGTTTGCGCATACGAAAGACGCCTGAGCGTCGTGCGAATGCGCGCGAGCAGCTCCTCGACCGAAAACGGCTTGGTCAGGTAGTCGTCGGCGCCGGCATCGAGTGCACGAATCTTGTCCGCATCCTCGCTGCGCGCCGAGACCACAATGATCGGCATGCCCGACCATGCGCGCACCGACTCCACCACCTTGACGCCGTCCATATCGGGCAGGCCCAGATCGAGCAGCACGATGCTCGGTGCTTGCGACGAGGCGGCGGCGATGGCGGCATGGGCGGTCTCCACGGCCATATGGCGCAAGCCGTGCGCCTCGAGCGCAGCAACGATAAGGTTGCGGACGGCGGGATCGTCCTCAACGACCAAGATAAGCGGTTTTACGGCAGAGTTCGACACAGCGCTACTCCTTATCAAACGAAACGTCGGCGGCGGGAAGTTCAATCGTAAAGACCGAGCCGTGCGGTTCCGCCGCGGCAACCTCTATGCTACCGCCATGCGCCAACGCAATGGAACGGCAGAGCGAAAGACCCAGGCCCACGCTGCGGTGGCTGTCGGCCAGACCATGGTTGGCGGTATAGAACGACTCAAAGATCCGCTCGCGGTCCTCGGGTGCGATACCCGGACCATCATCGGCCACCGAGCACGCCACGCGACCATCGTCGACGCTAATCGAGATCACGATATGCGAGCCTGCGGGCGTATAGGTAATGGCGTTGTTCACCAGATTGACCACCAGCTGCACCATCAGGCGCGCATCGACGTTGACGAGCGCCGGCTCATCGCACGCCACCACCTTAAGGTCGTGCTCGCGCACGGCAGGGTTCACGTGGCGCAGCGCCTCCTCGACGATATCGTCCATGAGCTCGAGCGTGGTCGACAGGCGCATACCGCCACCCTCGAGTTTGGTGATGGCGAGCAGATTCTCGACGGTGGCGTTGAGCCACAGCGCATCCGAGCGAATGGATAGAAGCAGGCCGCGGCGCGTCTGGGCATCGAGCACGGCCGTGCCGGTCGAGCCCTGGTCGAGCAGCACGTCGGCATTGCCCGAAATACTGGTGAGCGGTGTGCGCAAATCGTGCGAGATGGAGCGCAGCAGGTTGGCGCGCAGCTGCTCGTTTTTGGCGAGCACCGCCGCCTCCTCGCGGGCCTCCATGGCGCGGGCGCGATCGAGTGCCAGCTCGCCTTCGCTCACGATGGCATCGGCAAGTGTCCGTTCCTCGTGTGTTAGCACATCGGGCTCGGCAACGATAGCCAGCACGCCCACCACCGAGGCGGGGTCGCCCGAGCGCACGAAGCCGTCGCCCGTGCGAACCGTCAGGTAGATGCCATAGAACGCCGATCCGCCAAACGTGGCGTCAAGCGGCGTTCCCACATAGGCGGACGCCGAGAGCCGCGGCGGCATCTGCGGCGCCAGCTCGTGCACCGGGGCGGCATCGCCCACGGCCGTGTACGTCGCACGCGGCAGCAGGTCATCGCCCTCGGCGTCGGCGCTGTACCACACAACCGGACAGCCCGAAAGACGCGCCAGCTGCGTGGCCATGGCGTGAACGATCTGATGCTGATCGGCGCACCGCTGCAGCATGCGGTTGGTCTCGAGCACCATATGCGTGCGGCGGTCGCTGGCGGCAGCCTGCGCCAGGGCGCGGCGCAGGGCCAACGCAATCGAGCTCGACACAAGCGAAACCACGAACATGATGAAGAACATGCCGGGATAGCCGCGGTCGATAAGCGACAGCGAGTAGCGCGGGTCGACAAACAAAAAGTTGTAGAGCGCCACGGCGGCAGCCGAGCTCAGCAAGCAATACAGGCGACTCCAGGTAAAGAATGCGCACAGCTGAACGGCGAACACATAGACGATCATGATGCTCGGCGCGAGACCCGGATGGTCGAGCAGCGCGCCCACAATCGTCGCCGCGACCAGCAGCCCCACCGATACGCAGACGTCATACAGAGGAGTGCGGCGCGTCAGCGTTGTGCGCCGCCACCAAAAGCTATCGGCAATATCGCCGTCCGTACGGACGTCCATCAGCGTCCCGCCCCTCTCTCAAAAACAAAAACCACCACAAAGGGGACAGGCACCTTTGTGGTGGTTTCCCCTTGTGGTGGTTCCAAGTGTATAGCCTTTGCAACCTGCGGTCGTTAGACAAACAGCACGTGCGCGAGCAGTGCGCACACGCACGCCGCGACAAGCAGCGTCACCACGATCGAAATCACGCGGTCGGCCATGTCCATGTTGGCACGATTCGTAAAGAACCGATCTTCGGCGGCGTCGACGCGCGCCTCACGCACCAGCTCGGCAGCAAGATCGCAACCGTCAAGCACCTTTGCATCCATGGTTTCCTCCCAGGACTCAATCCCCGTCATTACAAGCCCGCCCGTTCGTAGACAAATCTCGAGTGTCGACTACGGCCGCTCGTTGGGAGCCAGGCGCTGCATCTTGTTCACGGCCTTGAACTTGGTGAACAGCGGCACGTACTCAAAGCTCACGTTGGAGTTCTCCAGGCCGTACCAACGCGCGGGCGTGCCGGCGGCGCGGCGGATGATGTACTTGAGCGTGATGGCCGTACGCTCGCTGGGCTCCACATCGCTTTCGGGCGCCAGAAGCTTACGGATCAGGACGAACTTGAACGTGCCGATGTTACCCGGATCCTTGTAGACCGAGTAGTCATGCGTCTGCGGCGGCAGCTCGCCGGTGGCAGCCAGGTCCTGAACAACCTGACGCAGGTAGGCATTGACGCGTTGGTTGATCTTGTAGCCCAGGTACAGATGCACGCGGAACACGTAGTCGGTGCCGAACGTCTCGACCGAATAGGCAAAGGTGTGCGGTTCGTCCATGGTCTCGACATTCACAAACCACCAGGCGCGGGCGCGCTTGGGATGCTTGTCCAAGATCGAATAGACGATATCGCGGTCGATGTAGTCGGTATGGGTGTCCTTGGTCAGGTACACGACGTTGTCGCTCATGCGCTCGTAACGGTCGTCGTCACGCAGGCGCTTGAGCTGCGGCAGGTAGCTGCGCAGCGGCAGCAGCGTAAACTGGCGCTGCTCGACCGCCGTGCCGTTGTACCAGCACACCATAATGCCCATGATGAGTGCAGCCATAAGGATGGTGAAGTAGCCGCCGTGGAAGAACTTGGTGAGCGAGCTCACAAAGAAGAAGCCTTCGAGCATAAGGAAGAAGGCCGCGAAGATCCACGGAGCAACCTTGAGCTTGCGCTCCTCGTGCAGGTAGAAGAAGAGCAGCAGCGTGGTGCACATCATGGTGAGCGTAATGGCAAGGCCGTAGGCGGCTTCCATATGCGCCGAGTTCTGGAACAGCAGCACCACGATGACGCAGCCGACAAGCATGACGTTGTTGACCATGGGGATGTAGAGCTGGCCTTTGGTCTCGGCAGGGTAGAAGACCTGCATGTGCGGCATAAGGTCCAGACGGCTGGCCTCGGACACCAGCGAGAATGCGCCGGTGATGAGCGCCTGCGAGGCAATGATGGCCGCGACGGTGGAAAGGCCTACGGCAAACGGGCGCAGGCCCGGGGCGAGCATCTGGTAGAACGGGTTGAGGTCGGCAATGCCCATGAGCTCGGGGTTGGCAGCGTTGTTCATAAGCCAAGCGCCCTGGCCCATATAGGAAAGCAGCAGGCAGCACTTAACGAACGGCCAGGTGGCGTAGATGTTGCCGCGGCCGACGTGGCCCATGTCGGAGTAGAGCGCCTCGGCACCGGTGGTGGCGAGGAAGCAGCTGCCCAGAATCATGATGCCCGCGTGGTTGTTGGGGCTCAGCAAAAAGGCGATGCCGCGCACCGGGTTGAGGCACAGCAGCACGGCGGGGTGCTGGAAGACAAAGAACAGACCCGTGCCGCCCAGGAACAGGAACCACAACGTCATGATGGGGCCAAAGGCGTGACCGATCTTGGCTGTACCGATGCGCTGCACCAAGAAGAGCACGATGATGATGGCGAGCGTAATGGCGACGACGCGGCCCTGGTCATCGCCCAGCACGGCATGGACCGCCGGGATGGTGCGCAGGCCCTCGATGGCCGTGGTAACGGTAACGGCCGGCGTCAGGATGCCGTCGGCGAGCAACGCGGCACCACCCAGCATGGCGGGGATGATAAGCCACTTGCCACAGCGCTTGACCAGGCTGTACAGGGCAAAGATGCCGCCCTCACCATGGTTATCGGCGCGCAGCGAGATGAGCACATACTTGATGGTGGTCAGCAGCGTGACCGTCCACACGACAAGGGAGAGCGCGCCAAGCACGAACTCCTCCGTCACGCTTCCGATGCCGCCGTTGCCGGCAACGAGCGCCTTGGTTACATACATAGGGCTGGTGCCGATATCGCCGTACACCACGCCCAGCGTGACGAGCATCGCCGAGATGCTCACAGGAATCGCAGCGTGCGAGGCTGCCTCCTTGGCCTTTTGTTCCATAAGCCGGTTTCCTCCCAACTTTAATGTTCGAAGGAATTATAGGTAATCGGCCCATGTTTGAATGGCACTGTTTTCCCAGCTAGATAAACATTTATACGGCCTTTAGGCCACCGCGGCGATATGGAATGTGACAAAGGGACTGCCACTTTGTCACATTCGTCATTTTCCAAGCCAGTTTTTGAACCACCATTCCATGGATCGGCTCATCTCGGCCATAAAGGGACTCGTGTGCTTGCGGGTGTAGATATCCACGACGCGCTCCCCCACCTCGCGGGCATGCGGACGAAACATCGCGTCCATCTCGGCCACCTGCGCATCCATGGTCGCAGCATCGGCGCGGCAGTAGCGCTCCTCGTGCACCAGGTTCACCACGGGATGCGCAATGGCCGGACGCTCCTTACGGGGCGTGCCGATGATGAGCATCGACAGCGGCATGGTATAGGGCGGCAGATCGAGCAGCTCGGCAACTTCCTCGGCGTTCTCCACGATGTCGCCAATGTAGCAGCTTCCCAGCCCCAGGGCCTCGGCGGCAACCACGGCGTTTTGCGCGGCGATCACGGCGTCCTGGGCCGCGATGGCAAAGTCGCCCAAACCCGGCGCGCGGCGGGGCGCCTTGCCCGTGCGCTCGACAAACTCGGGCTCAAAGCAGCCCACGTGCTCAAACAGATCGATCCACTTGGCATAATCGACCACAAATATGAGTGCCCAGGGCGCCTTGGCGATCATGGGCTGGTGGTCGCACAGGTCGGCCAGACGATCCAGCGTAGCCTGCTCGCGGATGCTCACGATGGAATACATCATCATGGCGCCCGCCGACGGCGCGCGACTCGCCGCATGCAAAATCGCTGCACGCTGCTCGTCGGTCACCGCCACGGGACGGTCGTCGTCATCACGCGCGAAGGCGCGCGTAGACGAGCGATGCTCCAAGATGTCCAGCACCGCGTTACCCGTGGTCTCGACCGGATAACCGTTCGTATCCACGACCGCAGCTCCGTCGCAGTACTCGGCACCCGTCATACAAACCTGCTCGCCCATAGCTCTATCCTCGCCAATTCTTTAAGAAGCCTTTACGTTTCCGTGTAATTCCCGTCCATTATCGCGCAGGTCGCCACTACATTGAGCCACACCGCCGCACATGCGCGTTAATATGGCTGGTTGTTGTGCGCAGCCCGCAAATGCAGCGCATATTTAGGTAACAATCGGGTAAACCCCCGCTTTCGTAGGTTTTAAGTTTGTGAGGAGTCTCAGCATGTTTGCTGCCGCCATCTCGCTCGTCGGTCTTGCGGCGACCGTCTACCTTGTTTTGCGCGAGGCCAAGGCCATTCGCGCTCAGTCGGGCACCGTCACCAAGGGCGCCTTCGCCTGGAGCGTCGCCTTTGGCCTGTTCCAGCTCTTTTTGACCGTCTGGGGCGCTATTGGCCTCGTCGCGCAAAACGAGCCGCTCGCCTTTGTGATGCTCATCCTGACCAACGCCATCCTCACCGGCTGCGCTTGGGCCAGCATCGCCCGCGACCGCATCGCCCCGCGCGTCTTTGCGTTCGCCGGGCCCGACGCCCCCGCCCCCACCGGTAAGCTCGCCCGCCTACGCGGCGCCTTTGTGGGCAAACCGCTCGTCGCCGCCGTCCTGTGCCTGCTGCTCGCCGGCGTCTTTGCGCTGCTGGGCATGGAAGTCTCGTCCAACCACGACTTTACCTGGGTCTACCCCCTGTGCATCCTGCTCGAGTGGGCCATCATCACCACGCTCATGGTCGGCCTGTTCTTCCTGTTCCAGCGCCACGGCGCAGCTCCCGCGGTCCTGGCCTTTGCCCTCTTTGTCCTGGGCATTGCCGAGTTCTTCGTCATCACGTTTAAATCCATGCCCATCCAGCCGGGCGACCTTTCGGCCATTTCCACCGCCGCCGCGGTCGCCGGCACCGGCTACACCTTCTCCATCTCGCTATTCTGCGTGCTGTCCATGGGCTTTACCGCCATCGCCATGCTGCTATGCGAGTACGCCGGCCTGGTGGCACCGCACCGTCAGAAGGGCGCCGCCAACGCCAAGCGCATGCTGCTCACCAACCTGCTCGTGGCGGTGCTGTGCCTGGGCGGCGTGACCGCACACGTCACGCTCATCGACTACTACAACACCCTCGGCATCACCGTCTACACCTGGCGCCCGCTCGAGAGCTACTGGCGCGAGGGCTATCTGCCTGCCTTTATTAGTGCGGCGCAGTCCATCAAGCCGCCCAAACCCGCCGACTACTCCGTCGACGATGCCAAGGCCACGCTCAAAAAGTACGCCAAGGCCTACGACAAGTCCGATGCCGCCAAGAGCGACGGGCGCGCCGCCGCAAAGGAGCAGTTCGATAGCGAGAAGCCCACGGTCATCGCCATCATGAACGAGACCTTCTCGGATCTTTCGATCTACCAGAACATGCGCGCCGGCTACGAAGGCCCGCAGTACTTTAAGAACCTGTCCAACTGCCTCAGCCGCGGCAAGCTCTACGTGAGCGCCTATGGCGGCGGCACTGCCAATACCGAGTTTGAGTTTATGACCGGCAACTCCATGGCCAACCTGGGCTCGGGCGTGTATCCGTACACCATCTACAACATGGAGACGACCGGGAACCTGGCAGAGCAGTTCAAGTCGCTCGGATATTCCACCACGGCCATGCACCCCAACCACGCAACCAACTGGAACCGCGAGAACGTCTACAAGGACTTTGGCTTTGACCAGTTCCTGTCCATCAACGACTTCCAGGGAGCCGATACCCTGCGCGGCATGGTGACCGACCAGGCTACCTATGACAAGATTCTTGAGCTGCTCGACCAGAATGCCGATCCGCAGTTTATCTTCGACGTGACCATGCAGAACCACTCGGGCTACGATACGGGTCTGCTGCCGGTCGACAAGCAGATGCACCTGAACATCGACACGACCGATCTGGATGCCAAGACCATCGAGGACGGCACGCTGTCCGATGTCGACGAGTACGTCTCGTGCATTGAGCAGTCCGACCAGGCGCTGCGTTACTTCCTCAACGCCCTGAGCAAACTCGACCGCAAGGTGGTCGTGGTGTTCTGGGGCGACCATCAGCCGTTCTTCCCGTCCAAGTTCAACGACAAGTGGTTTACCGGCGAGGACGACGCCACGCATCAGGAGCGTTTGTGGCAGACCGACTACATCATCTGGGCCAACTACGACGTTGCCGGCTGCGACCAGACGAGCGAGGTCGACGACCTGTCCACCAACTACCTGTCTACCCAGCTCATGCAGCTGATCGGCGCACCTCTCTCCGACTACCAGAAAGCGCACATGGCGCTGCGCGAGTCGCTGCCCGCCATCAACTCCGTGGGCTACGAGGACGCCAGCCTGCGTTGGGCACTCTCCTCCAACGTCACCGGCGACGACGCTGAGGCCGCGGCTGCCACCAAGGCGCGCGAGGATTACGCCAAGATGCAGTACTACGAGATGTTCCGCGACGGCAAGAACGTCTACACCGAGCACTTCCAGACCGAGGCCAACGAGACCGACCCCAACCTGGCACCGGGTACGACCAAGATCAAGTAACGGGTCACTCATAACTGAAACGTCTGTCCGGGCGGAGGCATATAAGGTTCCCTGCTCGGACAGTCCTGCGCAAGACGGAGGCCACATTAAGTGGCCTTCTTTGTATCCGGAAAGCCGTCCCACTCTGAATGCACCAGCGAACGCATGCGAGCGTGTCGTCCAGGACGGTCTCGTCATCGGGGTGATGGAAAATGTCGTCCCAAACGCTTGCCACGGTTGCGCCCACGAGTGTCAAGAAAAAAGCCTCGAGGATTTCGAGACTTTCACATTTGTATTGTTTTGCACGAAGGACCGCGAACGGCGAGGCTACTCGCCCAGCACGGCCTTCTTGGCCGCCGCCGCCATATGGTCCAGGTCCTCCTTGGTGGGATGGTCCTTTGCGGCAAACCAGTTGTCGAGCAGCATCTTATAGCGCGCGTTTTCGGGTTCTTGCTCAAGCATTGCCTCGTAGCGCTGCTTTACGGCAGGGCCCATCTTGCCCTGGCACATCGCCCAGCCCGCAAGTTCGGCACCCTCGGCCAGATTTGAGGTCACGCGGTCGATAATCTGCCTAAAGTACTCCTCGCTGGCGCCAAAACCGCAGGTGCCAAACAGGAAGACGCGCTTGCCGTGCAAGGCGGAGAGCAACGTCGCGACCGAAGGCGTGCACGCGCCCTTGTCGCACCAAAAACCGACGAGCACCGTGTCGGCCGCGCAGGCGCCCTGCGCCTCGAGCGCAACCTGATCTGCATCCGCATCGTCGCTCAACGCCGCGGCATGGACAAACTCAACGCCCGCAGCCTGCAGAGCGCGCTTGATCGCGCCCGAAACCATCCTGGTATTACCGCTCTTGCTGTTAACCACCAAAGAGCACGTCATAGTCACGTTGCCTCGTTTCCCCCAAAACTAAAGCCACTAATGCAATTTATTAGATGAATATCTTAGTACTAACGTGACAGATGTAAACCACCGTCTGTCGATTGATTAATTTGCCCCACGGGCTTGCTCACTGGGCAAACTGACTGCGGTAGAGCTCGGCATAGAAGCCATCTGCCGCCAGCAGCTCGTCGTGCGTGCCACGCTCGATAATCTGGCCGTCGCGCATGACCAGAATGCAGTCGGCATTGCGGATCGTCGACAGACGGTGCGCCACCACAAAGCTTGTGCGGCCGGCCATAAGCTCGTCGAATGCCGCCTGCACCTGCAGCTCGGTGCGCGTATCGATACTCGAAGTCGCCTCGTCCAGCAGCAAGATAGCCGGATCGGTGAGCATAACGCGCGCGATGCACAGCAGCTGCTTTTGGCCCTGGCTAAACGTGCCGCCGTCCTCGCCGATCACCGTATCGTAGCCGCCTGGCAGCTGCACGATAAACTTATGCGCATGAGCGCGCTTGGCGGCCTCGACAATCTGCTCACGCGTAGCATCGGGACAACCGTAAGCGATGTTTTCGGCCACGGTGCCCTCGAACAGCCACGTATCCTGCAGCACCATGCCAAAGGCACGGCGCAGGCTTGCGCGCGTGTAGTCACGCGAAGACCGGCCATCGACCATGATGCGGCCGGCATCGATATCGTAAAAACGCAGCAGCAGATTGATGAGCGTTGTCTTACCGCAGCCCGTGGGGCCGACCAGGGCAAAACGCATGCCGGGCTTGGCCTCGATGCAGATATCCTGCAGCAACTTGCGGTCGGGCACATAGCTAAAGTCCACGTGTTCAAAGGTCACCTCGCCACGCGGGACGGCAAGCTCCACGGCATCTGACGCATCGGGCTCCTGCTCGCGGGCGTCGAGCAGTGCAAACATGCGGCGCGCCGAGGCATACGCCGTCTGGATCTGCGTAATGACGTTGGTGACCTCGTTGAACGGCTTGGTGTACTGGTTGGCGTAGGACAGGAAAACCTGCACGCCTCCCACCGTGAGCGCCGCGGGCACGCCCGTGATCACGCCCACGCAGCCGATCACAGCGACCACGGCATAGATGATGTTGTTGATATAGCGCGTGCCGGGGTTGGAGAGCGAACCCATAAACTGCGCGCGCTCGCCCGCGGTGTAGAGCTCGGCATTGAGGGCATCGAAGCGCTGCTGGGCGTTGGGGCCATAGGCAAAAGCGTCGACAAGCTTCTGCTCACCTACGTACTCCTCGATATGACCACCGAGCTGGCCCTGGATGCGCTGCTGGGCCGTAAAGCTTTTGTTGGAGAGCTTGGCGATGGCGCCGGCCGCAAAGATGGAGAGCGGTGTGACGAGCACCACCACGAGCGTCATGGCCAGGTTAATGGAGAGCATAAACGCGAACGTGCCTACGATGGTGATGACGCCGGTAAAGAGCTGCGTAAAACCCTGCAGCAGGCCGTCGCCCACCTGATCGACGTCGTTGACCACGCGGCTCATAAGGTCGCCGTGGGCATGGCTGTCAATAAAGCTGAGCGGCATGCGGCTGAGCTTGTCGCTCGCCTCCACACGCATGTCGCGCACCGTCTCGTAGGACAGGCGGTTGACGCAATAGCCCTGTAGCCACTGGAAGGCCGCCGCGCCCACCACGACAATCGCGAGCTTGGTAACGAGCGGCAGCAGCGCATCGAAGTCCACCTGCCCGGTGGCGACGATGAGGTCGATGCCCTCGCCGATGAGGATGGGCGTATAGAGTTGCAAGATCACCGAGATGGCGGCGCTCACGAACGACGCCGTAAACGAGGCGCGGTGCGGGCGAACATAGCCCAGCAGGCGGCGGGTCACCGCACCCACGGGATAGCGCTCGGGGTCGCCGGGCTGGCGCGGACCGTCGCCCAGGTCGTTGAGGTTATCGTTACCGGACACGTTGGCCGTCATCGTGGCGACCGAACCGGAAGAAGTGTACGGATTCATTTAGCAGCCCTCCTTTGCGCAGACGGATGTGGGGGCGATCGGGGTGGGCGCGAGCGCCGCACTCCCCTGCTGGCCCTCGAGCTCCTCACGGCGCAGCTGCGACTGGCAAATCTCGCGATAGAGCTGGCAGGTCGCGTACAGCTCGTCATGCGTGCCCAGGCCCGCGACCGAGCCGTGGTCGAGAACGCAGATCATATCGGCGTCGCGCACGGTCGAGACGCGCTGGCTCACAATCACCGTGGTCAGCGGCAGCCCGCCCTCGGCGGCACCGCGCATGCTTCGTTCGCGAATGGCATGGCGAAGCGCTGCATCGGTCTTAAAGTCGAGCGCCGAGGCGGAGTCGTCCATGATTAGGACCTGCGGAGAGCCCACCAGGGCGCGCGCGATAGTCAGGCGCTGGCGCTGGCCACCGCTAAAGTTCTTGCCGCCCGCCTCGACCGGGGCATCTAAGCCCTGGGGCTTGTTGCGCACGAACTCGCTGGCCTGCGCCATATCGAGCGCCGCCCAGAGCTCCTCGTCGGTTGCCGCCTCGTTGCGCCAGGTCAGGTTACTGCGGATGGTGCCGCTCACGAGCGACGCGCGCTGCGGAACGGTCGCGACCACATGGCGCAGCTGCTCGAGCGGCCAAGCGCGCACGTCGGCGCCCATCACGCACACGCTGCCGGCGCTCGCATCGTACAGGCGCGGGATAAGCGAGACAAGCGTGGACTTACCACTGCCTGTACCGCCGATAATGCCGAGCGTTTTGCCCAGCGGCAGCTTCAGGGTCACATCGCTCACGGCATTTGCCGCGCCCGCGCCAAACGAAAAGCTCGCATGGTCAAAGCTCAGTGCGGGGACTGGAGCAGCACCACCCGCCAGTTCGCTCGGCTCGGGCAGCGCGACCAGCTCGTTGTCCTCGTCGGTGATGCTCGGCACGCAATTGAGCACCTCATTGATGCGCGACGCGCTGGCACTCGCCTTGGTAAAGACAACGACCAGGTTGGCCACGTACACGATGGAGGTGAGGGTCTGCGTCATATAGTTCACAAACGCCATGACCTGGCCCTGCGTAAGCTCGCCCACGTTGACCTGGATGCCGCCCACCCACAGGATGGCGCACACGCCCAGGTTCATCACAAGAAACGTGACGGGGTTGAGGACCGACGAGAGCTTGCCCACCGCGATGGCGGTATGGGCCTGGTCATCGGCAGCTTGGGCAAAGCGCTCGCGCTCGTGGTCTTCGCGCACAAAGGCGCGGACCACGCGGGCACCCGAAAGCCCCTCGCGGCAAATGAGCGCAATGCGGTCGAGCTTTGCCTGCAGCTGCCTGTAATACGGAATGCAGCGCGCCATGACAAACCAAAACACCAAGCCAATGGCGGGCGTGCAAATCAAAAAGATCATGCCGAGCTTAAGGTCGATGGCAAGGGCCGCGCACATAGAGCCCACTGCCAAGAAGGGCCAGCGGATGAGCATGCGCACGCCCAGCGCCACGGCAAGCTGCACCTGGTTGACGTCGTTGGTGATGCGGGTGATAAGCGAGGGCGTGCCAAAGCGGTCGAGCTCGGCATAGCTCAGCTTATTGATGTGCTCGTAGAGCGCGCCGCGAATGTCGGTGCCCATGCCCTGCGAGGTGAGCGCCGCCATCTTTTGGCAGACGAGCGTAAACGAGATGCCGATCACAGCCATGGCGCCAAGTACCATGCCGTAGTGGATAACGGCGTTCGCGTCGTGCGCGCCGATGCCCTTATCGATCATTTGGGCAATCACCAGCGGCGTCAGCAGGTCAAAAATCACTTCGATCAGCTTGCACGCAGGGCCAATCACCATATACCGGCGAAACTTACCACCAAAACGCCTGAGCAGCTCAATCATATTAAGGCGCTCCCTATCATCATCTCTCTTCAATCTGATTCATGATAGTACGGAGAGCCCTGGAGATGCGTAAGCAACTCGTTACTGATGTAAGGGCGACGGTCACTAGCGCCCAAGGCATGTAGCAGCCGATGTTTTGGCAACGCCAGCGAGCGGCATAACGCCAGGGATTCAATTATCAGATAAATGTGACCCTTCAGGCGGTTTTGGTCGGCTACCCGCGAGTGCCGGCAGGGCGCTTGGTAGTCGCGCGATCCCGCAGGCGAAGCCGAGGACCAGCGAGACACCAAATACCTCGTCACCGGCCGGGCCATGTCGCGGCACCAAAAAGCGCCCGTGCGTTCGATGGATTCGGATGCCCGACAGAGGCTCCTTATGGCTGCTTCCTTCCGGACCTGACCAGATTCGGAACATGTCGTCATCCGAACCCATCGAACGCGCTAGGCGCTCGGTATATCTTACCCGCTCCCGCCCGATGGGGCAAGATAGCTAATTTGGGACGGAGCCAAAAAGACCACTTTTGAGTTGCGGTGGAATAGTTCCTGTTTTACGACCCAAGGCCAAAAACAAGAACTATTTCACCGCAACTTATCGAGGGGATGGGCTTTAGATACGGCCGAGGTCGTAGGCTTGGGCGGCTGCCTCGCCGGCACAGATGAGGTTGGTTGTGGCTTCTTGCACACCGAGTGCCTGGTCGAGGGGCATGGGCTTGCGACAGATTGGCAAAACCAGGTCGACGCCCTGCCCATACACCGCATCCAGGTTGTCAGCACGACCGCCCACGACGGCGACCACCGGCTTGCCATAGCGCTTGGCACGGCGGGCCACGCCCACTGGCGCCTTGCCGGCAGCGGATTGCTCGTCCATATTGCCCTCGCCCGTTATGACCAGATCGACATCGCGCACGCGCTCGTCAAACCCAATCAGATCAAGCACCGTCTCCACGCCCGAGCGTAGCTCCGCACCGAGCGCCAGCAGCGCGGCGCCCAGGCCGCCGGCGGCACCGGCACCGGGTACACCGAGCACCGAGCCAAATGTCCGCGCACCCTCGGGCACGCGCAGTAACCCCCGAGTCCGAGCCTCGGTAGTCGCCGCATCGAGCAGGCGGCCGTAGCCGACCATCCAGCTGTCGTACCTGCCCAGCGCTTCGACATCGTCTGTCGGCAGGCCCTTTTGCCCGCCAAACACTGCAAGTGCCCCACGACGCCCCACGAGCGGATTCTCGACATCGGAAAGCACCACGGCACGCGCGCCATTCAGTGCCCGAAGCGCCGGTGCCAAATCGATACTCGCCACGTGTTCAAGGCCCGCGAGACCGGGGGCGATATTGCAGCCACACTCATCAACAAGGTGGGCACCCAGCGCCTGCAGCATGCCGGCGCCACCGTCGTTGGTGGCACTGCCGCCCAGAC
>CABQKL010000028.1 GCA_902464645.1 uncultured Collinsella sp. | reverse complement strand
ACGTTGACGCTGCTTGTCTCGCCCGGGTGCCGTCGGGCCAGGGAAGGGCGTCTTCGCTGATAATTGCTTTGTTGGAAGAGCTGCTTTTATTGCGGCTCTTTCTTTGGTTTTGGGTATATTTGTTCTTGTTGAATTGTTATTGCGGATGGGCTGGGCACTTGGCTTTCCGCTGTTATTTGTAGCCGTCTCGGCTTTGGTTGAGGGGAGACGTTCTTTATGCGTATTGTGTTTATGGGTACGCCCGATTTTGCTGTGCCTTCACTGACTTCGCTTGTTGAGGCTGGGAACGAGATTGCGCTTGTTGTTACTCGTCCCGATGCTGTTCGTGGGCGTGGTAAGAAGCTTGAGCCTTCTCCCGTTAAGGCCAAGGCGCTCGAGCTTGGTCTGCCCGTTGTTGAGGCCAATCGTATGACGCCTGAGGTTGTTGAGGCGCTCCGGGCTGCCCAGGCTGACATTTTCTGTGTGGCAGCTTATGGTTGCATTTTGCCTGATGAGGTGCTGCATATGGCGCCGCTTGGTATTGTGAATGTTCATGCTTCGCTGCTGCCTCGTTGGCGTGGCGCTGCTCCTATTCAGCGTGCCATTCTTGCTGGTGACGAGGTTGCTGGCGTTTCCATTATGCGCATTGGGCATGGCGTGGATACCGGCGCGTATTGTGCCCAGGCCTCTACGTCGGTTGCCGGTAAGCATGCCGAGGCGCTTACGATGGAGCTTGGTGAGCTTGGCGGTAGACTGCTTGCCGGTACGCTTCCCTCGCTTGCCGATGACACCGCCGTATGGACTGAACAGGATGAGTCGCTTGTCACGCATGCCGCTAAGATTTCCAAGCAGGAGATGCGTTTGGATCCGCAGATGGCGGCGCTCGATTGCGTGCGTCATGTGCTCGCTTCGTCCGATACCGCGCCTGCCCGTTGCGTGATTGCCGGTAAGTCGGTTCGCGTGCTCGATGCTGCGCCGGCTGATGTCTCGCTTGGCGATGGTGCTGTTGCCGTCAAGAGCAAGCGTGTTTACCTGGGACTTTTCGATGGCGCGGTTGAACTGCTCGAGGTTAAGCCCGATGGCAAGCGTGCCATGGCTGCTTCTGCCTGGGCTGCCGGCCTGCAGGGTGCCGACCTTACGTGGGGTGTACTGTCATGAGCAAGTTGTCTCCCGCGCGCAAGCTTGCGCTCGATGTGTTGATGGAGGCTGATCGCCGCGGTATGTACGCACGTGACGTGTTGTCCTCCCGCGCATCCGCCAAGGCCATTGACCAGCGCGATTCCGCTTTTGCCGCACGTTTGGCGCTCGGTGTTGCCGCCACGCAGGGCATTTTGGATGAGTTGCTCGATCAGTTTTTGGATAAGCCCAAAAAGGTCGCGCCGCGCGTTCGCATGGCGCTTCGCATCTCGGCCTTCGAGATGCTCTATCTGCATACGCCGGGCCGCGTTGCCGTGAGCCAGGGTGTTGAGCTGGTGCGCAGCGGTGCTAAGTCTGCCGCGGGCCTGGCTAACGCGGTGCTGCACAAGGTTGCGGACAACGTTGAGGACTTTGCCACGGCATCCGACGTGGATGAGTCCGAGCGCCGCCTGGTTCGCCTGTCTCGTTTGATGGGTCTTCCTCGCTGGCTCTGCGCTCGTATTATGGCCTCGTTCGATACGCCCGAGGGCGCGCTCAACTTTGCCGGCAATCTGGCTCCTGCGCCGCTTGCTCTGCACGAGAATGCGTTTGCGGCCAAGGCCGACCCGTATATCTCGCAGCTCGTTGCGCCTGTCTTCCCGGGTTGCCATGCGCCGGTCGATGCGCAGGTCACGGTTGCCTCGGGCGTGTTTGAGCGTGCTGCCGCGGTTGCCTCGGACCTCAACGCTCAGCTTATCGCTACTGCGGCGACACGTCCCGGGCGTTGCTTGGAGATTGGTGCCGGCCGCGGCACCAAGACCTATGTGATGATGTGCCAGGCCAAGCGTGCCGGCTACAATCGTCAGCACACCGCGCTCGATTTGCACGATCGCAAGTGCGATCAGAATCTCGCGCGCCTGCATAAGGCCGGTATCCAGGGTGTTCGTACCGTCTCTGGTGATGCGTGTGAGCTCGATGCGGTCCTCACGTCGTTCGATGCCATGCTTGGCGAGCCTGCCCTGTTTGACACGGTGTTTATTGATGCGCCGTGCTCTGGCACCGGCACTATGCGCCGTCATCCTGAGATTCCGTGGCGTCTGACCGAGAACGACGTTACGACTGAGCTGCCCCGCCTGCAGCTGACGATGCTCAAGGAAGCAGCCGCGCGCGTGGCTGCCGGCGGCGAGCTTATCTATGCCACCTGCTCGGTCTTTGATGAAGAGAACACGCAAGTTGTCGATGCGTTTTTGGCTTCGCCAGAGGGCGCAGGCTTTAACCTGGCACCCCTCTCCGAGGCACAGATTCTGCAACTCCCCGAGTTTGATCAAGCCAAGAAGCTCGTCTCCGTACGCCAAAACGACCGTGGACTTTTCCAGAGCGTCCCCGTAAACGCCGACTCCTACGACGGCCACTTCTGCGCCCGCCTGGTCCACAAGTAACTACTAGGTTGCGGTGAAATAGGGATTGAAAAGCGGCTTCTACCCGCCAAACAGTCCTTATTTCACCGCAACTCATAAGGAAGATTTTTCTGGGACTGGGATTAATAAATCGGATATGAAAGTAAGCGGTTGGGTTTGGTAAGTTTCTGGATGCGTGAACCGCTCGCAGATTTAATATTGAGGGGTTAAAATGATCGATCTTAATAGTGACAAGATTGACAATCCTGAAGATAATACTCAGGAAAATGAAGAGGTTGAGAATTCTTCGATTAAAAAGCGGGTAATTATTGGTGCCGGTATTGTTGCTCTGCTCATTGCTGGTTGTGTCGGTGGTTATGCTGGTTACAATTACAAACAAGCATGTAGTGAACATAATCAGCAGGTTGAAGTTTTGTATTCAAAGGCTAGCGATAGTGTTGCTGCCTTTAAGGCTGATCCTGGGTTACTAACTTTTGAGCAACGTCTTGATACCATTAAAAATGCTCAAAATAATAAAGAGATTTTGAATAAAGAAATCTCTAATGACAGTTTTAAGTATGCGGATGGCACTTCCCCTGATTGGACGAAGTTACTCAATAAATACGATTCCATTATTAAAGACTGTCGTAATGCTCAAAATGATGAGTGGAATACTTCTGTAACTGACCATGTTAATTTTGATGTAAATTCTACTGAAGATACTGACTCTCTCCAGCAGCATATTAATAGCCTCAATGGTCTTCTTACTGATATTTCTAATAAAGATAATCAGAAGCTTATTTTTGAAGATGCCAAAAAGGAATCTAAAATATTCATCGATCAAATCAATGAACAGATCAGTCGTTATCAATCTCGTATTGATGATGTAAATAAGGCAAAAGCTGAAGCGAAGGCTCAAGAGGAAGTAACAGCACAAGCTCAACAGCAGACTTCTCAGCAGAATAGTTATTCTAGCGGTAGTAACTATTCTAATAATAATTCTGGTGGATCTTCTAGCAGTATTTCTTCTTCCAATAATAGTGGTGGTAAGTATGTCATTCGTCAATTAGATCAATATGATGCAGCTGGTAACTATATCGGATCTACTCATTGGTATAGCGATGGTACTTGTGATGATCCTTATGCTGCCGGTATGGGCGGATTTTAAAATATACTAATTAAAAATAATTATCGACCCATAGCGCAAAGAAGCGGCCCCGCGATCGGAGTTGATCGCGGGGCCGCTTGTCACTAGTGGTTATGCGGGCAGTTGGCGCAACAGCCGCTGGTGGCGCTGGTGCTGGAGCCGCCACTGCGCTGGTCGGTGTTGTAGAAACCGCTGCCGTCGAACTTAATGCCGCTGGCCGAGAACGTCTTGGATGCCGGGGCACCGCAGCTGGGGCATACGACCTCGGGCGTCTCGGACATGGGGTGTTCAACCTCAAACACGTTGCCGCAGCTCGTGCACTTGTAATCGTAGCGCGCCATAATACTTCCTTTTCAGCACAAAGCGGGCAGATCGCTCTGCCCGCAAAAATTCAAACAGCTGTAACTGTACCCTATATCGGGGGTTTTATCACGCTTCGCCCCAGAATCTATGGGTGCTGCGCAGGAGCTTCGCAGTTTTCTCTTCGGCTGCCGCAACGTCGGCCTCCTGCGCCTGCCATGTCCAGTTGCCCGTGGCCACACCCGGCACGTTCATACGTGCATCGTCGCCCAGCCCCAGTATGTCCTGCAGCGGCATCATAACGAGCGGAGCATCGCTTGCCAGGGCATTGCTCATGAGCTCACTTGCCAATGCAATGCCGCTCGGCTCGTCGCCGCCCGCAAAGGAGCGCGTGCACCAGCCGGCAAGCGTCGAGGTGTCGTGCGTCGAGGTGTACAGGATCTTGCCCGGTGTGGGATGGATTCCGCAGCGAACGTCGTAGTCGCTAAACTCAAGTACGTCCATGCCGGGGAAGCCGCAGGTCGAAGCCATCGCACGAACGCCAGGCGTCAGATAGCCTAGATCCTCGGCAATAAAGTTGAGCGGACCCAGTTCGTCGTAGGCCGTCTGGAACAGGTCCTTGCCTGGGCCAGCCAGCCAGCGGCCGTCGGCACAGGCCTTGCCGGCAGGGATGCTAAAGTAGCTGTGGAAGCCCAGGAAGTGGTCCAGGCGCACACGGTCGTAGAGCGCGAACGCACGACGCAGGCGATCCATCCACCAGCTATAGCCGTTCTGTTTCATGTGATCCCAGCGGAAAGTGGGGTTTCCCCACACCTGGCCCTCGGGCGCAAAGTTGTCGGGCGGCGCGCCAGAAATCTCAATTGCCTTACCGGTGTCGGATAGCCAGAAGTTTTCGGGCTCGCTCCACGCATCGGCAGAATCGTCCGAGACATACATCGGGATATCGCCGATGACCTCGATGCCCTTCTTGTGTGCATAGTTCATAAGCTCGCACCAGGCAAGGTCAAAGCGATACTGCATGTACGCCTGCAGCTCGGCCTCGTCGTGGAAGCGCTTGTCATCGATCAGGTGCTCGTTGTAGCGCGCGACATCTGCCGGCCAATCGTGGCGCGACAGTCCCTCAAAGTGCTTCTTTACCGCCATGTAGACGCAGTACTTCTCGAGCCAGTCGGCGTTGCGATGTTTAAACGCCGTGTACAGCGGGTCGGCATCCTCGCCGCCGCGGGTCTTCCAGGTGACGAAGTCGGCGGCTAGCTCCTCGTGGCTCTCGGGCAGCAGGTCGATATTGCCTGCAAAGGCAGAGGGACCGGCATAGGGGGAGCGGAAGAAGTCCGTCGGATTGACGGGCAGGACCTGCCAGTAGCGCATGCCCATGGCGGCCAGATGGTCGATAAAACGACGCGTGGGCGCACCGATTGTGCCGGGCTTGCCATCATCGGTCGGCACCGAGGTGATGTGGCACACGACGCCCGCGCCATGATCGAGCGGTTCCTGCAGGCGCTTCTCGGCATGGTGATAGATGATCGAAGAGCCCAGCGGGTACAGGTCGAGCGTGACTGTGCCGTTGTGGATTTCGCACTCGTGTCCGCTGATCACGTCGCTTGCACATTCGCCGAGCGCCTGAATCGTCACGCAGTGCGAATTGCGCAGGCTGCGGTTGATGATAACCGTCGCGGCCTCGCCGTCTTTGCCCGTGCGGGTGTAGGCCAAGACGTCGTCGTTGAGCGCGAAGGCCTTGATCTCGCCATCGACCATAAAGGGCAGCGCGCGGCGCACAGCAGACGCGTTCTTAACGATGGCCAACGTATCGAAGTCGTGGAGCTGGTCCTTGGTCGGCAGGGTACGGCGGTTGCCCGGATCGGTGAGGCCCTCCAGGCCATACTCATCGCCGTAATAGATCGAGGGCACTCCTGGGAAGGTCATCTGCATGAGCGTTGCCAACCAAAAACGGCTCTTGGCCAGGCCCATCGAGTTCTCGTCCAGGCGCCATTTGCTGCGCTCGCTCTCGGGCAGCTGCGACTCATCGGGGCCGCCGCCGAGCACCGAGATGATGCGCGGACGGTCGTGGCTCGAAAGCAGATTGAGTGCGCAAGCCAGTGCCTCGCGCGGATAGTTCTCGCGCAGCGTCTCGATGTCCTCGGCAGCCTGATAGGCGTTCTTGTAGCCCATCAAAAAACCGATGACCATGTCGCGGAAGGGGTAATCCATGGCAGAGTCGAGCTCGGAGCCCTGCAGATAGCGGCGCAGATGGCCGTAGCTGATCTTGTTGGAGGCGTCTTCCCAGACCTCGCCGAGCAGCAGCGCGTCGGGCTTCTCGGCGAGCACGGCCTTTTTGATCTCGGCCAGGAAGTCGTCAGAAAGCTCGTCGGCCACGTCCAGGCGCCAACCATGGGCACCGGCGCGCAGCCATTTGCGGATCACGCCGTTCTTGCCCAGGAGCCGCTCGCGCACCAGTTCGGAGCTCTCGTTGATGGCGGGCATGTTGCCCACGCCCCACCAGCAGTCATACGAACCGTCTTCATGGAAGTAAAACGCATCGCGCCACGGCGAGTCCTCGCTCTGCCAAGCACCGACGCCGGGATAATTGCCGTAGCGGTTAAAGTAGATCGAATCGTCGCCCGTGTGGTTGAAGACGCCGTCCAGGATGATAGAAATGCCGAGCTTCTCGGCCGCCTCGCACAGCTCCGTAAAGTCCTGCTCGGTGCCCAGAATCGGGTCGATCTTGGTGTAGTCGGCCGTGTCGTAGCGGTGGTTGCTCGCGGCCTCAAAGATGGGGTTGAGGTAGATGGCCGTAAAGCCTAGCTCGGCAATGCGGGGCAGGTCATTTTGGATACCCTTGAGCGAACCGCCGTAAAAATCCCAGGTCTTGATGGAGCCGTCTTCGGCACGCTCGTACTCGGGCGGTTCGTTCCAGTCCTCGACCATGCGGCGCTGGATTCCTTTGCGCGGTTTTTCAACTTCGGCAAGCGTGCGTTCGCGCCAGTTTTCGTCGCGTGCATAGCGGTCGGGGAAGATCTGGTAGACCATACCGCGCTCGTACCAAGTGGGTCGGTTCTCGCGGTGCTTGTAGACGGTAATCTGGAAGGACGGAACCTCGGCGTAGTTGTAGGTCACACCCTCGCCACCGGTGCGACCCTGCGGTGCACCCAGGCGTACCTCGGGCTGGCCCTCGATGTTGCAGATAAAGCTGTACCAGATAAGACAGGGCTCAGTGCACTTAAGCTCTACGGTAAATATGCCGTCGCCCTCGTGCGTCATGGGATACAGAGACTCACCGATCTCATCGACCCAGGTGCGCAGGGTGAGCGTTGCCTGGTTGGGGTCGGCATCCTCCAAAATCACCGAGAGTGAAACGGAAGTTCCGGTGGTCACAGCGCCAAACGGAGTGCGAAACTGCGGTAGACGGCTGTTGTGAATCAATCTCATAATACAGTCCAGTTCAATAGAATCACGGCCTGCGGGCCATGGGCTTTACGCACAGGATATAAGTATATCTGTTGTACACAGGCTGTATAAACAACATCCGTTTACCATCGGCGAACGGTTGTCCTAGAAAATCGTTTTACCATCCAAATTATCGCGGTATTCGAAAACGCCCAGACGGATACTATTTGTAGCCAACCAAAAGTACCCCGGTTTACTACAACAAGTTGAATGAGCTCAACCACAGTCATTTTAGTGATACTAAAACCGCAGGTAGAAGCGTTGCAAATTTCATAGATTACACGCCGTGGTCGGTCGGAGCCATTTTGTCGTAGTAAACCGGCCCTCTTTTTAATAGAGAAGTTCAACCAAGAAGAGGGCGCCTGGTTGGGGCGCCCTCTTCTTGGTTGAGGATTAAGTTCTAATCGTCCGGATTAGCGGCGCTTGCGGGTGGCCGTTGCCTTGCGGACGGAGGTCTTCTTGGTCGGAGCCTTTTCCTCAGTCTTAGCGGCGGGGGAGACCGGGGCCTCCTTGGCGGGCTTGGTCTTTGCCGTAGCCTTCGGAGCGGTCTTGACCTCTGCGGCCTTCGGAGCAGGCTCGGCCTTTACTGCGGGCTTGTCCTCGGCCTTAGCCTCTGCCTTGGGAGCAGCAGCCTTGGTCGTGGCCTTCTTGGCCGTCGTCGTAGCGCGCTTGCGCGTGGTGGTCTTGGCGGTCGGCTTTGCCTCGACAGCTGCCTTGGCCTTGGGCTCGGAGGGCGCCTCCTCGACCTTGGCGGCGGGCTTTGCAGCAGCCTTCGGGGTCGTCTTCGCGGCGGCCTTCGTCGTAGCGGCCTTGGTCGTCGTCGACTTCGTAGCCGTGACCTTCTTGGCAGTCGTGGTCTTGGTCGCAGCCGTCTTCTTGGCAGCGGTCTTGGCCGGAGCCTTTGCCGCGGGCTCGGCCTTTACCTCGGGAGCGGCCTCGGCCTCGGCGGCCTTCTTGGCAGCGGCGGTCGTACGCTTGCGCGTAGTCGATGCCTTGGCAGTAGTTCCCTTAGCGGCGCTAGTCTTGCTAGCAGCGGCCTTCGTGGTCGTGGCCTTCTTAGCCGTCGTCTTGCGAGCTGCCGTCTTCTTTGCAGCAGGCTTCGCAGCGGGCTTCACCTCAGGCTCAGGCTCGGGAGTAGCCTCGACCTTCACCTTAGGATCGGTCTTAACGGGCTCAGTTTCAGCCGGCTTCTCCTCGGCCTTGGGCTCCTCGGCAGCAGCGGGTGCCTCAACAACCGGCTCGGCCTCAGCCACAACCTCGGGCTCGGCCTCAGCCTTCTCGGCCGCAGCGTCCACAGCCGCCGGCCTTTCAATCTCCGGGTGCATAAAGAAATACAGGTCCAGATACTTGTCGGCCGAGCGCGTCCAGCTAAAGTCCTGGCTCATGGCCTGCGTGACCAGCTGGTTCCAAGCGTCGCGGTTATCCCAGAACAGGCGCGCCGCGCGGAAGACCGCGTCGCCCATCTCGTCGCCGTTAAAGTTGGTAAACGAGAAGCCCGTGCCCTCTCCAGTGAACTCGTTGTACGGAACAACAGTGTCCTTCAAGCCACCGGTCTCGCGCACGATGGGCAGGGTGCCGTAGCGCATGGCGATGATCTGCGACAGACCGCAGGGCTCAAACTTCGAAGGCATCAGGAACATATCGGCGGCGGCATACATACGCTGCGACAGCGCCGGATCGAACTCGATGCGCACGGCCATGGTGCCGGGGTACTTGTCCTGGAAGTAGCGCAGGCCGTCCTCGTAGTCGCGGTCGCCGGTGCCCAGCACGGCCACCTGAACGCCGCCGGCCAGGATGCGGTCGAGCGCGTACATGACCAGGTCCAGGCCCTTCTGGCGCGTCAGGCGCGTGACCATCACCATAAGCGGGCGGTCGTCGCGAACCTCGAGGCCCAGCTCCTCCTGCAGCTTGGCCTTGCACACGGCCTTGCCGGAACGGTCGTCAACCGTGTAGTTGGCGGCAATGCGCTTGTCGGTCGCCGGGTCAAAGCCCGCAACGTCAATGCCGTTGAGGATGCCCTGCAGCGCGTAGGAACGCTCGCGCAGCACGCCGTCCAAGCCCTCGCCAAACTCGGGTGTCTGGATCTCGCCCGCATAGGTGGGGCTCACCGTTGTGATGGCATCGGCATAGTGCAGCGCACCCAGCATGTAGTTGATGCTGCAGGCGTCGCAGCGCAGCTGCGTAGCTGCCGCCGGAATATGCGCCACACCCAGGATGTCCTCCATCACGGTGTCGCTAAACTGGCCCTGGAACGCCACGTTGTGGATCGAGAACACAGTCTTGACGCGGTCGTACAGCGGCAGGCCCTGGTAGAACTCGCGCAAAAACACGGGCGCCAGTGCCGTCTGCCAGTCATTGCAGTGCAGGATGTCGCACTCAAAACCGGCCGGCAGATGCTGCAGGCTCTCGGTGATGGCCTTGGAGAAGAACGCGAAGCGCTCGCCGTCGTCAAAGAAGCCGTACGGGTAGTCGCGCGCAAAGTAGCGCTCGTTGTCGATGAACATATACGTGACGCCGTCGCGCTCGAGTTTCTCAAGCCCGCAGTACTCGTTGCGCCAGCCCAGGCTCACGTAAAAGTCGGCAAAGTGCTCCATCTGCGCTTCGTACTCGTCTTTGATGGTGGCGTACTTGGGCACCATTACGATAACCTCGGCGCCGGCGCGCACAAGCGCCGCAGGCAGCGAGCCCGCCACGTCGCCCAGGCCACCGGTCTTTACAAACGGTGCGCACTCGGCCGAGGCAAACACAATCTGCATCTTTTTGCTGGAATCTGCCATATTGTCTCCCATGTTGTAATTCGAGAATAGCCGCCTGGCGCTAACCGGGCGGCTATTCTACATGTTACGAGCGATGTTGCGGTGCCAACGTTAACGCACGATGGTGGTGTCGGAAGTTAACGGAGCCTTGCCCAGCACCAGAATGTTCTCGGGCGTGCCGCGAAGCTCGGTATTGGTGGGAACCACGTTGTTCTTGTCCAGAATGGCGTTCTCGACGCGTGCGCCGCTCTTGATGATGCAGCTCTGGTTGATGATCGAGTTGGTCACCGAGGCGCCTTCCTCGACCACGACGCCGCGCGACAGGATCGAGTTGCGCACGGTGCCCTTGATGATGCAGCCGGCCGAGATGATCGAGTTGCACGCGTGGCTGCCGGTCGCATAGCGCGAAGGCGGCACGTCGTGAGCCTTGGTCAGGATCGGGCGCTCGGGATCGAAGAGATGGTCGGCCACGGTCTGGTCGAGCAGGTCCATGCTGCGGCGATACAGCGACTTCTCGCTAAACACGCCCACGACCTCGCCCTTGTACTCGTAGCTGCACACGTCGATGTTGCCGAAGTCGCCCTGGAGTGCCTCGAGCAGGTCCAGATAGTCGGCGGCCTGGTAGTGGTCGATAATCTCGAGCAGCGTCTCGCGGTTAACGATGCAGCAGTCCATAGAGGCGTTGTCGCCGTACGCGACACCGGCGCTCACGCCCGTCAGGCGACCGTTCTCGTTAATCTCGAGCTTGGTCTCGTCATCGACGTTGCGCGTGGCCTTGCAGTACACCACGGTCATCTGGGCGCCGGAGTTCTCGTGCGCGTCGATGATGGTGTTGAGGTCCATGTTAAAGATAATGTTGGTGCCCATCATCACAACATAGGGGTTGTCCGAGCGCTGGAACAGCGTCTTGTTGGAGATGATGTCGCGCAGCAGGAAGCGCATGCCGCCCTTGGTGGTGCCATACGCGTTGCCGGGCACCATGAACAGGCCGCCCTTCTTGCGGTCCAGGCCCCAGTCCTTGCCCGAACCCACGTGGTCGATCAGCGAGCGGTAATTGCCCGGCATGACGACGCCGACGGTCTTAATGCCGGCATTCATCATGTTGGACAGCGGAAAGTCGATCAGGCGGTAGCGGCCCAAAAACGGAACGGACGCGATGGGGCGGTCCTTGAGCAGCACGCTGCCGTAGGTCGAAGAGTAGTTAGCGGTGATATAACCGATGGCCTTGCGATTGATCATCGGATCATTCCCCCTTCCCGATAACGACGTCATTTCCAACGACGGCCGTATCCTTGGTGGTATCGACAGAGCCGAGCTTCACGCCCTCTTCGACCGTGGAGTTCTCGCCCAAAATAGCGCGGCAGATGTGCGCACCGCTCTTAACGTGCGCACCCGGCAGCAGCACGGAGTCCTCGACCACAGCGCGCTCCTCGATGATGACATCGGTCGAAAGGATCGAGTGGCGCGCGGTGCCGTAGATCTTGCAGCCGTTGGAGACCAGGCAGTCGTCCAGGCGGCCGTCCGGACCAATGTAGTGCGGCGGACGCGTGGTGATGTTGGACATGATGGGGAAGTGCTTGTCGAACAGATCGAACTCGGGGTTGTTGCCCAGCAGGTCCATCGAGGTCTCGTGGAAGCTGGCGATGGTGCCAACGTCCTTCCAAAAGCCGTGGAACTCGTAGCTGTACAGGCGCTTGCCCTCGCCGAGCAGCTTGGGGATGATGTCCTTGCCAAAGTCGTGGCTCGAGCGCTGGTCCAGAGCGTCCTCTTCGAGCGCCTCGATCAGCACGTCGGCCGAGAAGATGTAGATGCCCATGGACGCGAGGTTCGAATCGGGCTTATCGGGCTTCTCGGTGAACTTGGTGATGCGGCCGTCCTCGGGGTCGGTGGTCAGGATGCCAAAGCGGCTGGCCTCCTCCCACGGCACGGGCATAACGCTCACCGTGAGGTCGGCGTTGTTCTCAATGTGCGTCTTGAGCATCTTGCGGTAGTCCATGCGATACAGGTGATCGCCCGAAAGAATCAGGACGTACTTGGGGTCGTTGGCCTTGATGTAGTCGAGGTTCTGCGTGATGGCGTCGGCCGTGCCCGCATACCAGGCGCCACCGGTCTGCGTCTCGTACGGCGGCAGAATCGACACGCCGCCGTCGCGGCTGTCCAGATCCCACGCCTCGCCGGAGCCCACGTAGGCATGCAGCAGGTAGGGGCGATACTGCGTCAGAACGCCCACCGTGTCGATGCCTGAGTTGGAGCAGTTGGAGAGCGAAAAGTCGATAATGCGGAACTTGCCACCAAAGCTAACCGCCGGCTTAGCGATCTTTTGGGTGAGTGCCCCCAATCGGCTGCCCTGTCCTCCTGCGAGGAGCATCGCGATGCATTCTTTCTTACTCATCGATTTCTCCTTCTGTCATCGATGTTCCTAAACCCATTAGCGACGGGCGCGGCGCAACGTCACGCCCGTCGAGTAATGCCGTGCTGGCATAGGGGAGCTCGCGCGCCTTTACGCGTGCCAGATCTCGTCGCGGTACTCGCGAATGGTGCGGTCGCTCGAGAACCAGCCGCTCGAGGCGGTGTTGAGCAGGGCCTTGCGGTTCCAGGTCTCCTGGTCGCCGTAGCTGCCGGTGAGCTTTTCCCAGGCATCCACGTAGCTGCGGAAGTCTGCCATGACCAGATCGGGGTCGTTGTTGTTCATGAGCTCGTTGTAGATGCTCTCGAAGTTGCCCGAAAGGCCGGCAAACGTGTTGTCCTTAAGCTCGTCCATCACGCGGCCCAGACGCTCGCGATCGTTGTTGAGCGTATCCCAGGCAAAGTAGCTGTTCGATGCCCAGAGCTGCTCGACCTCGGGAGCGGTCAGGCCAAAGATGGCCTCGTTCTCGCGGCCGGCCAGGTCGGCGATCTCGATGTTGGCGCCGTCGAGAGTGCCCAGCGTAATGGCGCCGTTCATCATGAGCTTCATGTTGGACGTGCCCGAGGCCTCCTTGCCGGCCGTGGAGATCTGCTCCGAGATTTCGGCGGCGGGGTAGATGAGCTGGGCGTTGCTCACGCGGAAGTTGGGAATAAAGCAGACCTTCATGACCTCGTTGACGCGCGGGTCGTTGTTGATGACGTCGGCCACGGAGTTAATGAGGCGGATGGTCTCCTTGGCAAAGGTGTAGCTCGAGGCAGCCTTGCCGCTAAAGATGAAGGTCGTCGGCGTCACGTGGAAGTTGGGATCGGCGATACGACGGTTGTAGATGTCCATCACCTTCATGATGTTCATGAGCTGGCGCTTGTAGGCATGGAAGCGCTTAACCTGAACATCGAAGACGGTGTTGGGGTCAATGACCAGACCGGTCTCGGCCTTGACGTAGGCGGCCAGGCGCTCCTTGTTGGCGCGCTTGGAGGCACCCACGGCCTTCAGGAACTCGGCGTCGTCCTTAAACTCCTTGAGCTTTTCCAGCTCAAAGGCGTCCTTCAGCCAGCCGTCGCCAATAGCCTCGGTCACGAGCTTGGCGTAGGTGGGGTTGGCCTCGGCAAAGAAGCGACGGTGCGAGATGCCGTTGGTCTTGTTGTTGAACTTCTCGGGCGTCAGGGCATAGAAGTCCTTGAGCACGATGTTCTTGATGATGTCGGAGTGGATCTTGGCCACGCCGTTGACGCTGTGGCTGCAGATCACGGACAGGTTGGCCATGCGAATCTCGCCGTCCCACAGGATGGCGGTCTGGCGCAAACGCTCCTGCCAGCCCTCCTGGGTGGTGTCGAACGACTCGTGCCAACGACGGCTGATCTCGTCGATAATCTGGTACACGCGGGGGAGGAGCTTGGAGAACGTGCCGATGGGCCACTTCTCCAGAGCCTCGGGCAGGATGGTGTGGTTGGTGTAGCTCACGACCTGCGTCACGATGTTCCAGGCGTCGTCCCACTCGAGCTTCTTCTCGTCGATGAGGATACGCATGAGCTCGGGGCCGCACATGGCGGGGTGCGTGTCGTTGGTGTGGATGGCCACAAACTGCGGCAGCAGCTCCCAGTTCTCGCCGTGCTCCTTCTCAAAGGTGTCGAGCAGACTGTAGATGCCGGCCGAGACAAACAGGTACTCCTGCTTCAGGCGCAGCAGACGGCCGTGCTCGCCGGCGTCGTTGGGGTAGAGGATGGCGCTGATGGCCTCGGCCTCGGCACGCTCGGCATCGGCCAGGGCGTAGTCGCCGCGGTTGAAGGCTTCAAGGTCAAAGTGCTCCTCGACCGGCTCGGCAGCCCAGACGCGCAGCTTGTTGACGGTCTCGCCTGCATAGCCCACAACGGGGATGTCATAGGGAACGGCCAGGATATCCTGCGTGTCCACCGTGCGGTAGAACGTGCGGCCGTTCTCCTCAAAACCCTCAACGTGGCCACCAAACTTGATGGTCACGGCCTTGTCCTGACGACGGACCTCCCAGGGATAGCCGTGGGTGAGCCACTCGTCGGTGGCCTCAACCTGGCTGCCGTTGACGATCTCCTGCTTAAACAGGCCGTAGCGGTAGCGCATGCCGTTGCCGTAGCCGGCAATGCCCTCGGCTGCCATGGAATCCAGGAAGCATGCGGCCAGACGGCCCAGGCCACCGTTGCCTAGAGCCGGATCGGGCTCCTGGTTCTCGATGACGGACAGGTCGAAGCCCATGTCGTCGAGCGCCTCGGCGACCATGTCGCGCACGCCAAAGTTGAGCAGGTAGTTGTCGAGCAGGCGGCCGATCAAAAACTCGATCGAGAAGTAGTACACGCGCTTCTTGCCCTCGGCGGTGACGCGGGCGTCACTCTTGGTGGCAACGGTGCGTGCCTTCTCGGCCACGAGCTTGGCCAGGGCGTTAAAGCGGTCAAGGTCACTGGCGGCCTCGACGCTCTTGCCGCTGATGCTCATGACGGCATCGCGATAGAGCTCGGTAAACTCCTGCTTGTTGTCGAAGATCTTATTCATACGTTCCTTTCCCCCGGGGATGTTTCCCCCGGAACGGTTATGACATGTATCCTACGCCCTCACGGGGCGGGTAATTACAGTGGTAACGCCTTTGTTACGCTTTCTTGGCAGGCGACTTAACCGAAGCAGACTTGGCCTTGGTAGCGGCCTTTTTGGTGGCTGCCTTTTTGGTCGTGGCAGACTTGTCCGAAGCCTTGCCGGCGGGCTTGGTAGCCTTCGCCTTCGCCGGAGCCTTCTTAGCAGCCGCGGCCTTGGGCTTCACCGAGGACGCACGCTTGCGCGTCGCCTTCTTGGGCTCCTCGATCACGGGCGGCTTATAGCTGCTGGGACCGCGGCGCTTAAGCACCACACCTGCCAGGCCGGGCACCTTAATCTCGATAGAGTCCATCTGCCCGTTCCAGGGATAGGGCTCGCTCGAGCAGGTGTAAGGCTCCTCGCCGGCATAGCCGCTGCCGCCGAACTCGGGACGGTCGGAATCGAAGATGACCTCCCAGTCGCCCTCGCGCGGCACGCCCACACGGAAGCTCTCGTAGCTCGCTGGGTCAAAGTTAATCAGAATCACCAGGTCGTCATCGACGTCCTCGCCCTGACGCACAAAGCTCACGATGGACTGCTTGGAGTTATCCGCGTCGATCCAGGTAAAGCCGTCGTCGGTGTAGCCGCGCTCGTACAGAGCGGGCTCGGCGGTGTACAGGTGGTTGAGCGCCTTGATAAACGCCTGATGATGCTTGTGGGTCTCGTACTCCTCGGTCAAGAACCACTGGATGGACTCGTAGTAGCGCCACTCAATAAACTGACCGATCTCGTTGCCCATAAAGTTGAGCTTGGCACCGGGGTGCGTCATCTGGTAGAAGGCCAGTGTGCGCAGGCCGGCAAACTGGCGCCACCAGTCGCCCGGCATGCGGCCGATCAGCGAGCACTTGCCGTGCACGACCTCGTCGTGGCTCAGCGGGCAGATAAAGTTCTCGGTAAAGGCGTACATAATGGAGAACGTGAGCAGCCCGTGGTTGCCGGGGCGCCACGGAAAATCGGTCTGCATGTAGTGCAGGGTGTCGTTCATCCAGCCCATGTCCCACTTGTAGTGGAAGCCCAGGCCGCCGTCCTGCGGCGGATAGGTCACGAGCGGCCACGCGGTGGACTCCTCGGCCATCATCATCACGTCGGGGTAGTGCACCTCAACAGCGCAGTTGACCTGACGGATAAACGCGCTGGCGTCCAGGTCCTCCTCGGTACCGTACTTGTTGAACTTCTTTTGGCTGGGATCGTCGATGCCAAAGTTGAGGTACAGCATGCTGGACACGCCGTCCATGCGAATGCCATCCACGTGGAAGTTCTCGAGCCAGTACAGCACGTTGGAGACCAGGAAGGAGCGGACCTCGCCGCGGGCGAAGTCAAACTTGTGCGTGCCCCAGTTGGGGTGAATCTCGTGCTCAAACAGCATGTGGCCGTTAAAAGTGGCAAGGCCGTGGGAGTCGGCGCAAAAACCGCCGGGCACCCAGTCCATAATCACGCCAATGCCCGCCTCGTGGCACGCATCGATAAAGTGCATGAGCTGCTGCGGGTTGCCGTAGCGCGACGTGGCGGCATAGTAGCCGGTCGTCTGGTAACCCCAGGAGCCGTCGAAGGGATGCTCCATGAGCGGCATGACCTCGATATGCGTATAGCCCATGTCGCGCACGTAGTCCACGAGCTCCACCGACAGGTCGTCGTAGGTGTAAAACTCACCGCGCTGCGCGGGGAAGGGGTCCATGGGGCCGGGGTAGTTGCCGTACTCGTCGGGCTCGCCCTGCGGCGCATCGCCGTGGCGCTTCCACGAGCCAATATGCACCTCGTAGATGTTAAGGGGCTGCGACATGTTGTTATGGCTGGCGCGGCGCTTGAGCCATGCGGCGTCGTTCCACTGGTAGCCATCGAGGGTCCACAGCACGCTCGCCGTTCCCGGAGGGCACTCAGCCTTAAAGGCGTACGGATCGGCCTTGTAGAGCTTTTCGCCCTCGTTGGTCTCGATGAGATACTTATAGAGCTGACCCTGCTCGGCGCCAGGAATAAAGCCTTCCCAAATAGCGCTCGTATGCATGGGCACCAGCGGGTTGGCTTGCTCGTCCCAGTCGTTAAATTCGCCAATGACATGGACGCTCTTTACGTCGGGCGCCCAAACGCAAAAACGCCAGCCGCGCGTACGGTTCTGCGTGTCGGGGTGCGCGCCCATCTTTTCCCAGCTGCGCTCCCACGTGCCGATGCCAAACAGATAGACATCGTCTTTGGTGAGCTCCGGCGCATGCGGGGCGGCTTTACGAGTAACAGGCTTTTTGGTTGCTGGCTTTAGCTTTGTATCGCTCACGTTTGATCCCATCATGACGCGGCAGCGTGTTGCCTTGGTGACTACATGCGAAAGGTCCAAGGCTGCACGAATCGAAGGGACGGCGATAGTTCTATGATTCGTTCCACCTCGCGTGCTCGGTGGAACTTTCGGCAAAAACTACGATAACACCTGTACGTTAGTTTTATGAACGAAAGTGGATTTGCGGTGGCGTTTAATCGGTAAGCGCCATGTTTATACCACTGGCAGAATTGCGATGGTAAAACTCTTGACAGCTTTACCAATTAGGGTTTCTAGATTGTTAGGTTTACGTTTGGTAAAACGTTTTTAGCAGGTTGTTTACCATTTGACATTGAAAGGCTCGTTTATGGACCGCATCGCTGCCCCAAGTGTTGCTTTTATTTTCGATTGCGACGGCACGCTGGTTAATAGCACCCCCGTTTGGGCCTATGCCCAGCCCGAGTTATTGCACCGCCACGGGGTTGACGTGACGGTCGACGATTTTGCCCAGTTTGAGCATTTGTCGCTCGAAGACGAGTGCCAGGCCTACCACGACACCTGGGGCATTGGCACAAATGGCGAGGAACTGTATCGCGAGCTGAGCGACATCCTGATCGTTGGCTACTCCAAGGTGCCGCCGCGCGAGGGCCTGCTTGCATTTTTGAAGCAGGCGAAGGCCGCCGGTGTTGCCATGTGCGTGGCCACGTCCACGCCGACCGAGTTGGTGCAGTCCGCCCTTGCTGGCGCCGGGCTCGATGCCTACATGGAGTTTGTGACCACCACGGGCGAGGCTGGGCGTTCCAAGCAGTTCCCCGATGTGTACGAGTTGGCGCTGCGTCGCCTGGAGGAGCGACACGGGCACAAGTTTGAGCGCGCGTGGGTGTTTGAGGACGCCGTCTTTGGCCTTAAGAGCTCGGGCATCGCCGGCTTTAAGCGTGTGGGCATCTATGACCCGCACGGCCGTATGGAGCGCAACGAGGTTCGTGATAACTGCGATATCTTTATCGATAGCTATGAGGACCTGGATCTGGCCCGCGTGCTTTCGTTTGAGGGCTAGGCGAGAGCTGTGGCTTGTAAGGTATTAGTGGTCTGCGGCTCGCCCGTGGTGGCGAGCGCGGATTTGCTGCGTCAGCTGGCGGGGGAGTGCGACCACGTTGTCGCCGTTGACCGCGGGCTCGATGTGCTGCTGGGCGCAGGGCTGGGCTGCGATGTATATGTGGGAGATGCCGACACGGTGAGTGACGCGGGTCGCGCGTTGGTCAATGCCGCTACCGACTTTGAAGTTGAGCGCCATGACCCGTACAAGGACTATACCGATCTGGCGCTGGCGCTCGATTCCGTCCGCCGTCGCTGGCCGGGTGCCGAAGTGGTTGCGACCTGCGCCACCGGCGGCCGTCCGGATATGTCCCTGACTGTGTTAGGGCTACTGGCAGGCTATGCGGACGCCCCCGTCTGGATCGAAGAAGACGAAGTGACGGCCAGAATTCTGCACCAGGACGAGACCTGGACCATCGAAAACGCCGAGGGCAAAACCTTCTCCATCATCGCCATCGCTCCCAACACCAAGGTAAGTGAACACGGCCTAGAGTGGGAACTAGATCACAGCCCCCTAGGCCTGCTAGCCGACACAGGCATTAGCAACATAGTAAGATCCACCGCAAAGATCGAAGTCCATACCGGCACCGCTATCGCGTACCTCTACGAGTAAGGGCCATAACATCAGGGTTTTATCGGGACGGTGGATAGAAATAATCGCTCGAAGAGTGATTATTTCTGCCCCGTCCCAGGAAAACCCGTAAATAAGACCAACAACCCCAAAATTCCCTCTTGCATCCCCGCAAACATTCCCCTATAGTATCTCCTCGTCACGGGGGCGTAGCTCAGCTGGGAGAGCGCTTGACTGGCAGTCAAGAGGTCAGGGGTTCGATCCCCCTCGTCTCCACCACCGTGAATGCAGAGCCTCCGGGAATTCGGAGGCTTTTTTCATATGCAGCCACCGCGCAAACCAAAGTGACTCCACACCAGCACCCACACCCAAAAAAGTTGCGCAATTTATTTCCTACTTCTGTACATAGTTTGTTAACTCAACATAATTCCTTTTTGCATTTCTCACGGTCAGCGTTGCAGCTCGGGCGGTGTGCGCCAACAGTTACACCCGCATAAACCTGCGTCAATGTGAACAAGTTTGCAAAATAACCCCCTTAAGCACTGCAAGTGAACGATATGTTGCCGTGCTCGGCCTAAATCGGTTTCTAGCCGCCTTGTGCTAGGATGGCTATTGTTACATGGGTTCAACTGCGCTCTCGGCTTAACCGGTCGCGAAGCGCAGGGCAGATCAGCATCCGGCCGTAACGGCGGTGCCAGAAAAACCACGAGCTCCAATAGCGTCGTCATGCGTATCGCATCGAATGACCATGTTCTTGTCTATGTCAAGCTGTTCATTTGAATCGATATCTCATGACAAAGCGCAGCAGTCCTACAGCTGTTTGCGTGCGGTCTAGTTTTGTTCCCGCTTGACTGGATCGCACGCAGCCAGCTGGGGTTACGGTCATTTTGCGATACACGTCCGCGACTCTAGCAACTGCGTTTATACATACCGTTCACGGTGGGGCAGAGCCACGTGCTTGTCTAACTGGGCTCAGGGTTTGAATATGGAGCGCCTTCGCGCACAAGCGCCCTGGCGAAGCCATACCCAAACCCCGTGAGCCACACGTAAGACAGCAAGGGGGGTGGTGCTCGTGTGGTATGTGATCCAGGTCATTAACGGTCGCGAAGACGTAATGCGCGAGCGCATCGAGC
>CABQKL010000027.1 GCA_902464645.1 uncultured Collinsella sp. | reverse complement strand
CCCTCAAGCTGCGTGCCCGCGGCGCCGCGGTACAGTTCCAGGATCTCGGGCGTCAACGGAGCGCCGTGCTCAATCGTGTCAACGCCGGCCTCAAGCGCGGCCCTCACGCCCTCGGTACTCTCGACATGAGCCATAACAGGAAGTCCAGCCTCGTGCGCCGCCCTGCACGCCGCCGCGGCGACATCGACCGGCATACGCAGCACACCCGGCTCGCCCACCTCAGTCGCATCGAACACGCCGCCCGTTACGAACAGTTTAATGACGTCGGCACCGCGCGCATACAGGTCGCGCACCTGTTCGGCTGCCTCGGCGGAACTGTTGGCCACCTGGGCGAACAAGCCCGCACCATGGCCGCCCGGCACCGTGACGCCCGTTCCCGGCGCCACCAGGCGAGGACCTTGATACTTGCCGGCATCGATAGCATCGCGCACGGCCAGATCGGCAAACAGCGGGTCGCCCGCACCGCACACCGTGGTCACGCCGCTTGCCAGCTGTTGTTGGGCGCTGCCCTTAAGAATGTGGCGCACGATGGCGCGCCCCACGGGATTATCGAGCTTCTTCATCAGCGCGCCCGCATCGCCCGCCGAAACCGGCTTGCCCGAACCGCACAGATGCACATGCATATTGATGAGGCCCGGCATGAGATACGCCCCTGCCAGGTCGATGACCTCGGCACCTGCAGGCGCCTGCGCCACAGCACTCGGCCCCATCCACGTAATGAGACCGCGCTCAACGACCACGGCCATGTCGGGCTGCGGCTCCATATGTTCCGAACCATCCAGGACGGTCGCATTGATAAACAACGTGGAACGATCGGCAGACGCCATATCGAGCTCCTCCCTCACAATTAACTTGAACATTTGTCCATTATCATCCAGCGCGACAGGGTTGCTGCGGACATATCGGCTAACGGGAGGAAGAGAAGGGCGTGAGGATGAACAGACCAGTGCAGCGATGCTTCGGCCGTTCCAGCAAAACGTCTCGATCTGTAACAGATAGACCGTCTTTGACCTTCCAAATGTTACAGATTAAGATCTTTCGGCACTGCGTTTAACCTTTGTCTCAATCTGTAACAGTTGGGTCAAATTTTGGCCGTTAGATGTTACAGATCGAGATTTTCAGTCGTGCGTCCAACCTTTGTCTCAATCTGTAACAGTTAGGTCGAATTTTGGCCTGTAGATGTTACAGATTGAGATATTCTCCAGCCCCGTCGTCAAACGTCTTAATCTGTAACAAGTAGACAGGTTTTCGGCCTCTAGATGTTACAGATTGAGATTTTTCGTCAGCCGCCAACCTTCCGTCTTGATCTGTAACGGTTACGAGGCCAAACGGTCCTCTGTTGTTACAGATTGAGACGGTCCGTTTCAGCGCCCATACCACTGGTGTCTCCATTCCTCAGCCAAATCGACCCGCTGCGGAATACCTGCTAGCCTCATCTTCTCAACCAGCTTTCCCGGGTTCTTGAGTTCATCAAACGTGAACCGAAGCACCTTGTGCCCGAGCATTGTCAGATGAGATTCCCGCTGACGCTCTGCCACGAACGGGTCGACCGACTCCCGACCTTCGCCGTTCTGCAAGGTATACTTCCCCTTTCCGTCGAGCTCGCCAATCACGCACGTCCCGTCCTCGAGCCTCCAGAAATAATCGACCCGAAACACCTGGCTCGAATCGAGCGGATCGCGAAACTCCACCTGCAACTCCGGAACCGGAAAGCCGTATGCAATAAAGAATGCTCGGAACCGAGACTCGCCACCGTTTTCGGACAGGCCGTCCGCATGCGCCGCAATCACCTGAGCTCTGCGATACCCTCGTCTGCCCTCGCAATCGGCCTGAAGCCGATTGCAGAGGTCGTCGCGCGACATGCCCTTCGCCCGCAGCGCAGAATCGGCGATCGCCAGACCATACGAAAACGGCGCACGCAGCAGACAATCCTCCACCGTGCGCCAAAACGGCGTCACCCGCACGCCGCCGACGCGCTCAAGCGCACCCGCCGCCTGCGGACGCAAAAGCCGGCATCCTGCACTCAGCGGCACCGAGCAACCTGTCTTGACCAAGCAACGCGGCCCAAGCAGATCATTCGGCACCTCCAGACCCCATATCAGCGCGGCGTCATATCCCCAAAACGCCCAATCGGGGTGAAACTCGGCAAGCCCCTTGATGGTCAACCGCGCCCGCTCCGGCGGCGTCAATGCATCCCATTCATGCTGAAAACAGAATAGGTGCGATTCGGGCTCCGCAATATCGTCTGCACCCACATGGCGCCGCAGCCACATGAGCTCGGCATTGTCGTGCGTCACAAGCAGCACGCCTTGTTCAGCCGCCTCCGTGAGCCTGGCAAGCATCCTATTCCGCGCCAAGGTGTTACGTGTTGCATGCTTGTGTTTGAGAACGGTATTAGACACTTCCATCACCACCACATCGGAGAAATGGGCCATCGCCGCTGTTGCCGCCGCTGACAAATGTCTTGATCTGTAACAGGAAGACAGTCTTTGAGCCTCTAGTTGTTACAGATCGAGATCTTTCGGCAGGCGCCAACCTTCCGTCTTGATCTGTAACAGTTAGATGGCCAAACGGCCCCTTGTTGTTACAGATCGAGACATTCAGTCGAGTCTGCATTGTTCATCTCGATCTGTAACAACTACGGGTCCAAATGGTCTCTAGACGTTACTGATCGAGATATAAAGGCGGAAGGCAAGGCAGGCGACAGCTGCCCATCCCCTACTCCCATTCCTGTTCGTAGATGTTGAGGGACTTTACGTAGCGCCCCTGGGCACCCATGGTGTCGCGGACCAGTCTCAAAAAGAAGCTGATACACGAGGTATCGAAGCCATCTTCTAGGTCTTCCGGATGAACGGCACCAGGCCCGTCGACCGCTGTATCGCTCAGGCGCGCAATGTCGTAGAGATAGAGCTGCCCCGCCGTCAGCCAAATATCGTCAACGCACGCGATGCGCACCGCAATCGCACCATCGCGCCAGTGCTCTTTTTGCACGATATGTGGGTCGTAGATATCAAAACGACGGTCGGTGCGTGTGTCACGCAGCGCGACCATACCAGTCGCAGGATCCTTGTCCAAAATGCCAAAGCGCGAGAAATACTGCGTGTCGCGCACCTGCTCGAGCCGCCTGAGCGAAGCAGGCGAAAGCGACGCCGGCGGCTCGTCCACATACAGCTCCAGCAGCGTCTTACCACGGTAATGGGGACGCTCGAACAGCAGCCAATCGGTAAATGCCATGTTATAGGCCATGATTTCGTTTTGCGAAGGCTCCTCGCAATAGCTGAGCCATGGATCGACTATCACTTCGAACTGCGTGCGCGCCGACTCCAAAAACTGAAACTTGCGCAGCATCCAAAACTGGGCCATGTCGGCAATATCGTCACCGACGGCCTCGGTCAGACGTCCCCGGTCCAAAACATGATCAGCCATGACATCCTCCTCAAACTGATGAACCTCAATTTGAGCTTACGAGGAGAGCCGGTGGTCGCCGCCAGCGCGGGCGAAATGAGCATCGGGTTGCAAACCAGATGCTGACCGAATACTTGACGGAACGCTTGACCGATACGTTATACCAAAGCAAAACACCAGTTAAAAATAGGCAAATAAACAGAGCTTTTGAGCTTGCCAGCCGCAGCCATCACGAAAAGAGCAAGGCGCCGCGAGCCCGCACGTCAGCAAATGAGCAGTCAAACGTCAAGAGCGTCCCCAATGACTAGTCGTTGGGGACGCTCTTGAATGACTGTCTTACAGCGCCAGGGCCTCGGCAACCTCGGCGACGCAGGCGAGGGCATCGGCCATGGCGCTCACCACGAGCGAGCTGCCGTTGCGAGCATCGCCGGCCACATACACCGGCGCGGCATCCGCAGCAACGCCATCCACGCGGGCCGCAAGGTGCGAGTCCTCGGAAGCCATCACGGGCAACGGACGGCCCGCCGTGGCAACAGGCACGCCGACAGCTTCGAACACGCTGTGTTCCGGACCCGTATAGCCGCAGGCGATGAGCACCAGCTGCGCCGGCACCTCGTGCTCGGAGCCCGCAATGCGTTCGGGCTTGCCGGCCGACCAATCCAGGTCGACCACGCGCAGGCCCGCTGCCGCGCCCTTCTTGTCCAGCAGCACCTCGAGCGTATCCACGCCCCAGGCACGCATCTCACCGCCCATGGCAGCGATAGCCTCCTGCTGACCGTAGTCGGTCTTCTTAACGTTGGGCCACTGCGGCCAAGGGTTGCTCGCCGCACGCTTATCGGGCGCGGCCGGCAAGAACTCAAACTGACGCACGCTGCGCGCACCCTGGCGCACCGCGGTACCCACGCAGTCGTTGCCGGTATCGCCGCCGCCAATGACCACAACGTCCAGCCCGCGCGCGTTCACCGCAGGCTCACCGCCATCGAGCACCGAGACGGTCGAAGCCGTCAGATAGTCCACGGCATACACCACGCCCGGGGCATCCACATTCGCAGCCGAAAGACCGCGGGGTGCACGAGCGCCGGCAGCCACCACGACGGCGTCAAAGCCATTGAGCTTGGCCGCCACTGCAGGGTTCGTAACGTCAGCGCCCAGCTCAAAGACGATACCCAGCTCGCGCATGAGCGCCACGCGACGCTCGACCACAGACTTCTCGAGTTTCATGTTGGGAATGCCGTACATGAGCAGGCCGCCCGGGCGGTCGTCACGCTCAAACACCGTCACGCGGGCACCGCGACGCGCGAGCTCCCATGCAGCCACCAGGCCAGCCGGGCCGGAACCAACCACGGCGACCGTGGGCGCATCCTCCCCTGCCGGCTCAAAGCGACGCGGGCCGCCGTTCGCCCATTCGTGATCGCTGATCGCGCGCTCGTTATCGTGAATCGTCGTGGGCTGGCCGTCGACCGAACCCAGGTTGCACGCGGCCTCGCACAGCGCCGGGCACACGCGACTCGTGAACTCGGGCATGGGCGAGGTGAGCGACAGACGCTCGGCAGCCTCGTCCCAGCGGCCGCGGTACACCAGCTCATTCCACTCGGGAATCAGGTTGTGCAGCGGGCAGCCGCTCGGGCGTGCCTTGCCAAAGCTCGCGCCCATCTGACAAAACGCCACGCCGCACATCATGCAGCGGCTCGCCTGGGCGCGACGTGCATCGTCATCGAGCTCCACGTACAGCGGATCAAAATCATGACTGCGTTCCTCCACGGGGCGAAGCTCGTGGGTCACGCGATCGATATCAAGAAAAGCACCGGGCTTACCCATGGCACTTACGCCTCCTTCTTGGTCGAAGCAACAGAGCCGGTAGCGACCACGGGCGCAGCGCCCGCAGCAACGCCCGCAACATCAAAGCGAGCGACATCCGCGGCGCTCGCGCGACCGGTCACGATGTCAAACGCCAATTCCTCGCCCTGCGCATGCGTCTTGCCCACGGCCTCACCCGCGGCGACAATCGCCAACACGCGCTCGTACTCGGTCGGAATGACCTTCACAAAGTGCTTGCTCATCGTCTCAAAGCTGTAGAGCAGCTTAATGCCGCGCGGGCTCTGCGTCGCGTCGACGTGCTCCTGGATGAGTGTGCGAATCTGCGCCAGCTCGCCGGCCGTCGGGGCCTTGAGCTCAACGCTCTCGTGGTTCACGCGGGCATCGAGCGTGCCGTACTGGTCAAAGACATAGGCCACGCCACCCGTCATGCCGGCGGCGAAGTTCTGCCCGACCTCGCCCAGGATGAGCGCCAGACCGCCCGTCATGTACTCGCAGCCATGGTTGCCGCAGCCCTCGACCACCACGGTGGCGCCGGAGTTGCGCACGCCAAAGCGCTGGCCGGCCAGGCCGTTAATGAAGCCGCGGCCGCTCGTGGCGCCAAAGAACGCAACGTTGCCCACGATGATGTTCTCGTCGAACTTGTAGGTCGCATGCGGGTTGGGACGCACCGACACCTCGCCGCCCGAAAGGCCCTTGCCAAAGTAGTCGTTGGCGTCGCCGCACACGTTGAGCGTAATGCCGCGCGGCAGGAAGGCGCCAAAACTCTGACCGGCCGAACCATCGCAATCGATGGTGATGGAACCGGCGGGCAGGCCCTCGGGATGCGCCTTGGTCACCGCGTTGCCCAGAATAGTGCCCACGCAGCGGTTGACGTTGGCGATATCGGCGCGGAAGCGAATCGGACGCAGGTGCGCACGGGCATCGGCCGTATAGGGCACGAACAACGTGGAGTCGAGCGTCTTGTCGAGCTCGCTGTCCGCGGCCATCTGCGGCAGGAAGTGGCGACCGTCGGCACCCGGGATATGGGCACCGAACTCGCAGGTCGCGCTCGCCAGCACGGGTGACAGATCAAGCAGGTTTGCCTTGCGGTTGCCCGGGACCTCGATCTGACGCAAGCACTCGGGATGGCCGACCATCTCGTCGACGGTGCGGAAGCCCAAGCTCGCCATGACCTCGCGCAGCTGCTCGGCAACAAAGAGCATAAAGTGCTCAACGTGCTCGGGCTTGCCGCGGAAGCCGCGACGCAGGCGGCAGTTTTGCGTGGCGATGCCGGCCGGGCAGGTGTCCTGCTGGCAGTCGCGCTGCATGAGGCAACCCATGGAGATGAGCGGCATGGTCGCAAAACCAAACTCCTCGGCGCCCAACAGGCAGGCGACGGCGACATCGGTGCCGTCCATGAGCTTGCCGTCGGCCTCGAGCGCCACGCGTGAGCGCAGGCCGTTTTGCAGCAGTGTCTGCTGGGCCTCGGCAAGGCCAAGCTCCAGCGGCAGGCCGGCGTGCCAAATGGAATCACGTGCAGCGGCACCCGAGCCGCCATTGTGGCCGCTGATCAAGATCTTGTCGGCAGCACCCTTGGCCACACCGGTGGCGATGGTGCCGACGCCGGCCTCGCTGACCAGCTTGACCGACACGCGCGCACCGGGGTTAGCGTTCTTAAGGTCGAAGATCAGCTCTGCCAGGTCCTCGATGGAGTAGATGTCGTGGTGCGGCGGAGGCGAGATCAGGCCGATGCCGGGCGTGGACTGACGGACCTCGGCGATCCAGGGGTAGACCTTCTTGCCGGGCAGGTGGCCGCCCTCGCCGGGCTTGGCGCCCTGGGCCATCTTGATCTGAATCTCAAAGGCACTGCACAGGTAACGGCTCGTCACGCCAAAGCGCGCGCTTGCCACCTGCTTGATCGCGGAGTTCTTGGAGTCACCGTTAGCCAGCGGGGTCTCGCGACGCGGGTCCTCGCCGCCCTCGCCGGAGTTGGAACGGCCGTGCAGGCGGTTCATGGCGATGGCCATGCACTCGTGTGCCTCTTTGCTAATAGAGCCGTACGACATGGCGCCGGTGTTAAAGCGGCGGACGATGTTGAGCGCGGGCTCCACCTCGTCGAGTGCCACCGGAGTGCGGTCGCTGGCATCAAAGTCGAGCAGGTCGCGCAGGCGCACGGCACGGCCGGTGCGGTGCAGGCGGGCGCTATACTCCTTAAAGGTGTCGTAGCTGTCCTCACGGCAGGCGATCTGCAGCAAGTAGACAGTCTGCGGATCGATGAGGTGATCCTCGCCGCCGAGCGGACGCCACTTGGTCAGGCCCAGCGTGGGCAGCTGATCGGGAGCCGGACTCTTAAGGATAGCGAGCGCGGCGTCATAGCGCTCATTCTGCTCGCGCTCGACGTCCTCGACACCCATACCGCCCACACGGCTCACCGTGCCGGCGAAATACGCGTTGACGAACTCCGGCGTAAAGCCAACGGCCTCGAAGATCTGCGCCGAATGGTAGCTCTGCACCGTGGAGATGCCCATCTTGGACATGATGGAGACGATGCCGGCGGTCGCAGCCTTATTGTAGTTGGCGATGCCCTGCTCGGCCGTCACGTCCAAATCGCCGCGTGCCGCCAAGTCGCGAATGCACGCATGTGCGTTGTACGGATAGATGCCGCTCGCGGAGTAGCCCACCAGCGCCGCAAAGTCGTGCGGAGACACGGCATCGCCGCACTCCACCACGATATCGGCAAAGGTGCGCACGCCGGCGCGGATCAGGTGATTGTGCACGCAGCCCACGGCGAGCAGCGACGGCACGGGCACCTCGCCCGCAGCGGCACGATCGCTCAGCACCACGATGTTCACGCCGTCGCGGACCGCAGCCTCAACGTCCTCTGCAAGCTGCTTGAGCGCAGCCTGCAGCGCGCCCTCGCCGGCATCGCGGCGGTAGACGGCACGGAAGCGGCGAGTCTTAAAGCCCACGCGGTCGATGGCACAGATACGCTCGAACTCCTCCTCGTTGAGCAACGGACGCTCCAAGCGAACCAGCTGGCAGGCCGTACGGGAGTCCTCGAGCAGGTTGCCGTGGTTGCCCAGGTAGAGCGTGGTCGAGGTGACCATGTGCTCGCGCAGGGCATCGATCGGCGGATTCGTGACTTGGGCGAACAGCTGATAGAAGTAATCGAAGAACAAACGCGTCTTCTTGGACAGGCAGGCCAGCGGCGCGTCGATGCCCATCGAGGCGAGCGGCGCCTTGCCCTGCTGGGCCATGGGACGCACGACTTCGTCAACATCATCCCAGTGATACCCGAGCTTGGCCATGCGCACGGCGGCGGGCACCTCGGCATCCTCGGCGGGCGCGGGCGCGGCAGGCTTGTCGAGGGCGTCGACGGTCAGCGTCTCCTCGGCAATCCAATCACGGTAGGGCTTTTCCTTGGCGTAACGGGCACGCAGCTCATCGTTGTAGATGACGCGCCCGCGGGCAAAGTCGACCTCGAGCATCTGGCCCGGTCCCAGGCAGCCGCTCGTCAAGATGTTCTCGGGGCTCACCTCGATGGTGCCCACCTCGCTCGCCAGCATAAAGCGACCGTCGCGCGTCACATAGTAGCGGGCGGGACGCAGGCCGTTACGGTCGAGGGCGGCACCCAGCGTGCGACCGTCGGTAAAGGCGATGGCCGCCGGGCCATCCCACGGCTCCATGAGCATGGACTGGTAAGCGTCATAGGCGCGGCGCTCCTCACTCAGGCTGTCGTTGTGGTCCCACGGCTCGGGCAGTAACATGGACGCGGCACGCGTGAGCGGGCGACCGTTCATGACCAAAAACTCAAGCACATTGTCCAGAATCGCGGAGTCGGAGCCCTCGCGGTTGATGATGGGCATCACGCGCTCAAGATCGTGCTGCAGCACGGGGCTGTACAGGTTGGGTTCGCGGGCGCGAATCCAGTTGACGTTGCCCTTGAGGGTGTTGATCTCGCCGTTGTGGATGATAAAGCGGTTGGGATGTGCGCGCTCCCAGCTGGGCGTGGTGTTGGTGGAGTAGCGCGAGTGGACGAGCGCCACGGCCGTTTTGACGGCGGCGTCGTTGAGGTCGATGAAGAAACGGCGCATCTGCGTGGCCACAAGCATGCCCTTGTACACGATGGTGCGCGAGCTCATGGAGCACACATAGAAGATCTTGTCGCGCAGGGCGAACTCAGCGTCGGCCTTCTTTTCGATGGTGCGGCGGCACACGTACAGGCGACGCTCAAAGGCATCGCCGGCGGGCGTGTCGTCCGGACGGCCCAGGAAAGCCTGCAGGATAGTAGGCATGCAGGCGCGGGCCGTCTCGCCCAGGTCGTGCGGGTCGACCGGCACCTCGCGCCAGAAGAGCAGCGGCACGCCGGCTTCGGCGCAGCCCTCCTCAAACACGCGGCGGGCATCCTCTACACCCTGATCGTCCTGCGGGAAGAACAGCATGGCCACGCCATAGTCGCCCTCTGCCGGCAGAATCTGACCGCACTTTTGAGCCTCTTTACGGAAAAAGTGATGCGGAACCTGGAACAGGATGCCAGCGCCGTCGCCGGTGTTCTTCTCGAGTCCCGTGCCGCCGCGGTGCTCCAAGTTAACCAGAATGGACAGTGCGTCGTCCAGGATCTGGTGATGGCGCTCGCCGTTGATATCGGCAAGCGCGCCGATGCCACATGCATCGTGGTCGAATTCGGGGCGATAAAGGCCCTGCTGCTGAGCGGAATCTGCCTGCATCGCGATCCTCCCCTAGGTGTTAGACAGTCAGTTGACTAGGCATACTAGGAGCATCGCCGGTCCGTTGTGTTTCCCGCCCGTTTCGAAACAATCGCGTAACGCACGCCCTACGAGTGGACACCGCCGACCTCAAGGGCGACAACATAGGCCCCAAGTTCGGCCTGCAAACTCACCGCTTCAAACATCTCAATCTGTAACAGGAAGGCCCAATTTCGACGGCTAACTGTTACAGATTGAGATGTTTCTGAGAGACGGCTCCGAATGTCTCAGTCTGTAACACGAAGGGCCGGTTTTGACGGTCAGCTGTTACAGATCGAGACATTCCATAGGGCCATTTCTTCCTGTCCTGATCTGTAACACCTAGACCCAATTTCCATCCCTAGTTGTTACAGATCAAGACATTTCGGCAATCCCCTTTCACCAGCCTATCCAAATACAACAATTTTGTTAGTCTCGGTTAACCTTTAAGCCTAAAACGGGTACCCTTTACGGCGTCAAACAAACGGCACGCAGGAGTGCACCATGCTCAACCATCTCAAACAACACTTTGGCTCCCGGCGCACCGGTGGTCACGGAGGCCTAGACATTGCGCGGCATATTGGCCCCGGACTGCTCGTGACCGTCGGCTTTATCGACCCGGGCAACTGGGCCTCCAATATGGCCGCGGGCTCGCAGTTTGGCTACGCGCTGCTGTGGATCGTCACGCTGTCCACAATTATGCTCATTGTGCTGCAGCACAACGCGGCGCACCTGGGCATCGCCACGGGCACCTGTCTTGCCGAGGCCACGACACACTACCTCCCCCGCATCGTGGGACACATGGTGCTCGCCAGCGCCTATCTCGCGACCATCGCCACCGCCATGGCCGAAGTCCTGGGTGGCGCGATTGCCCTTCAAATGCTCTTTGGGCTGCCCGTGCGCGCGGGCTGCGTCATCGTGGCGGCAGTATCGATGGCGATGCTCATGACGAGCTCCTACAAGCGCGCCGAGCGATGGATCATCGCCTTCGTAGGCGTGGTAGGACTCTCGTTTTTGGCTGAGCTTACGCTGGTCAAGGTCGACTGGCCGCAGGCCGCCGCAAGCTGGATCACACCCAGTATGCCCACCGGCTCGGCCGCGATTATCGTAAGTGTCCTAGGCGCGGTTGTTATGCCTCACAACCTCTTCCTGCACTCCGAGGTCATCCAATCCATGCACTTCGAAGGCCAAGGCGAGCAGGTTATCGAGGAACGTCTGCGCTACGAGCTCTTCGACACGCTCTTTTCGATGGGTGTGGGCTGGGCGATCAACTCGGCCATGGTCATCCTGGCCGCAACGACCTTCTTTGCGCACGGCATTGTCGTAGACGACCTCGCCGTCGCAGCGGACACGCTCTCCCCCATTCTGGGCCCGGCAAGCTCGACCATCTTTGCGGTGGCACTGCTGTTTGCGGGCATATCGAGTAGTGTGACGGCGGGCATGGCGGCGGGCACCATCACCGCGGGCATGTTCGACGAGGAATACGACATCCACGACCGACATTCCTCGATCGGGGTGGCGGCTTGTTTCGTCGGCGCAGTGGCGGCGTGCTTGGTCGTCCCAAATCCTTTTGAGGGTCTCATCTGGAGTCAGGCGCTGCTGTCGCTTCAGTTGCCGATTACGGTCTTTGTGCTCATACGGCTCACCAGCTCACGCCGTGTCATGGGCAAATACGTCAACTCGCGCCCGCTCAACGCGCTGCTCGTAGGGATCGGTGCCATCGTGACGATTCTCGATGTCGTGTTGTTGACAGGGATGTAATGGGACGGGGCACCTACCCAGGCAAAAGTCTCGATCTGTAACATCTAGACACGCTTTTGATGTCTAGATGTTACAGATCGAGATCTTCTGCCGGACGGTTTTGGTTTGTCTTGATCTGTAACAAGTGGGCCCAATTTCCACTTCCAGATGTTACAGATCGAGACATTTCTTCAGCTCCAACCTTTTGTCTCAATCTGTAACAGATAGACCCGTTTTGAGCCGTTAGATGTTACAGATTAAGACCAAAGGTCGGCCGGACTCACGACAGACAGGATCGGCTAACAGCAGCCGTGATCCCTTGGGGACGGAGGAAAAGGGCCCCGGCCGGGATATCCGACCGGGGTCCTTGGACAGAGCTATGTTCGGCTTTCGCCGTGTGCCTGCGAGTTACTCCTCGACGAGCTCAAACTGATCGGGGCCGACGCCGCACACCGGGCACACGTAATCCTCGGGCAGCTCGGGCGTATCGACCTCAACCTCGTAACCACAAACGACGCAAACGAACTTATACGTCTTCTTCTCCTCAGCCATGATGTTCTCCTCTCGAACGTGACTGCTGGTGTACTTGCTTATTAGTATATATTCTCAATAATATTATGCAAGTAGTTTTGCAGCATTTCTACCCTTGGTACGAAGACGCCTTGGGCGGCGTCTTGCCCTTCAGCACCTTGTGGTAGTAGTCATAGGTCAACGGAGTCTCGCCGCTCAGACGCTCGGCATCTTCGACCTCGCCAATAAAGAGCAGATGCGTGCCCACGTCAACAGTGTCGATCAAACGGCAGCTAAACAAGGCCGCCGCATGCTCGGGAACATAGGGCATGCCCAGTGCAGTCTCGCGCGTCTCGTACTTAGCAAATTTGTCATAGTCGCTGCTGGTACGGAATCCAAAGTTGCCAATGTAGAGCATATCGGCCGTCTGATCGATCACGGTCAGCGCAAAGGCCTTGGCAGACGAGATAACACCAGACGTGACATTTTCCTTGTTCACGGCAACCGAAATGCGCGGCGGCATGGACGTCACCTGCACCGCGGTGTTGATGATGCAGCCGGCACGCAGCCCGTCGGCCGCAGCACTCACCACATACAGGCCGCTCGGCATCGTAAAGAACGCAGTTTTGTCCATAACGACCACTCCCCTAACCCGGGTTGGAACCTCACGGAAGTATGTACCCACAAAAAGGCGGCGCCCATACCGGACGCCGCCTTTGAGACATAGGTGTCATAACCGTGAGGAACATGAGACGCCCGCAGTTGCGGTGAAATAGGGACTGAATAGCCCATCAAACAGGCAAAACAGTCCGTATACCACCGCAACTTATACAGAGCGCCTAGCGGTTACGCTCCTTAAGCGCGCGATCGATCTCGCGCTGAACGTCGCGCTTGGCCATGTCTTCGCGCTTGTCGTAGAGCTTTTTGCCGCGGCCCAGGCCCAACAGCAACTTTACGCGACCATCGGTATTAAAGTAGAGCTCCAAAGGCACCAGGGCATAGCCGCGGTTGCGCAGTTTGCCGTCGAGAAAGTCAATCTCCTTGCGATGCAGCAGCAGACGACGACGGCGATCGGGGTCGCGGTTCCACACGCCACCGTGGCTGTAAGGGTGAATGTGCAGGCCCACGAGCCAGCACTCGCCGCCGCGAATCAGTGCAAAGGTGTCGGTGATCTGGCAGGCGCGCTCGCGAATCGACTTGACCTCGGTACCGCTCAGCTCAATGCCGCATTCGAACGTCTCGTCGATAAAGTATTCGTGATGCGCCGAGCGATTCTTGGAGATGAGCTTGCGCTCGCGCTTACTGGGCATCGCCGACCTCCTTGATGCCGTCGGCTCCCTTGTCGTCGCCTGCGCGCTTTGCCTTGCGCTCGGCGTTGAGCTCGGCATCGCTCTCGCGCACCAGCTTAATGATCGCCGCACATGCCTCCTCGCCCACCAGGTCGCGGGCACGGACCGTCAGGCGCGTCGCCTCCTGCTTGTCGCCGTCGCTTGCAGCATCGGTCGCACACATGATCAGGCAGATGGCAATCTCGGCCGAAGGCGAGGTCGGCACGCCTTGCAGGCTCAGCTCGCCCATCACGTGCTCGTCGCTCTCCTCGGCGGCATCCGGATAGGCAGTATGGATCTTGTTGAGCAGGCGCGTCGTATGCGCGTCGCCAGGGGCCAAGCGCAGCGCCAGACGCGCGCAACCCACGGCCGCCGAGACGTTCTCGGTCTCGGGCTCAAGGAAATACTGGCCCAAGTTGGCGTAGGCGCGGGCGGCGCACTTGCCGTCGCTCGCACGCTCTAGCACCGAAAACGAAAGCGATGCCCACTCCTGCTTGTCCTCGAGCGCACGGAACAGCTCGGCCAGATCCAGGCGGTAGTTGCAGTTCATGGGGTCCCAGCGCACGGCCTGCATCAAGGCGTTGCGAGCACTCACATAATCCTGCTGGCGAATGTAGGCATACGCCATGTCGGAATACAGGCGATCAAAGGGCACCTCGACCTGCACCAGCTCGCGCGGATCCTTTTCCACGCGGCGGTAGGCCAGACGCTCAAACTTGCTATCGAAGCTAAAGTACTGGCGGTTCTCCTCCGTCTTGCACTCGGCATCGATATACTCCTCGGCAAGCTCAACCAGACGCTCCAACAGCGGCGTCGCCGTGGCCAGGTCGCCCTGCGCCAGATAGTTCTCGGCATACGTGATGTCTTGCAAGCTGATGGGCAGATCCATGGCTACTCCTCGATCTGAGCAAAACACGGCAGACGCCGCATATACGGTCAATACACAAAACCCGGGTCTCTTGCGAGGCCCGGGCGTTCATTTTGTGGTAGCCCGTACCAGATTCGAACTGGTGATCTCCGCCTTGAGAGGGCGGCGTCCTAAACCGCTAGACGAACGGGCCATATGTAGCAAATGCAATGGCTGGGATGGAGGGAGTCGAACCCCCATTGACGGAACCAGAATCCGCTGTCCTGCCATTAGACGACATCCCAATGACTGCATCGCTGCGCTCGGCTGTGCCTTTGCGCAAGAAAGAAATATACGGGAAGTTCTACGGTGGCGCAAGCCCCATTTTTAACTTTTTTGAAAATCGGCCAATTTGCTCCGACCCATGAAGGACCTGTGAAGCCAAAACCGCATGCACGGGGCAAAATGCCGCAAGCGCACCGTAATTACCGTTAGCAGATTGCTGCATTCTGGTCGCCGTCAATAGTGACACAATCAGGATGCCAATTATCGCGCGGACATCGAGGCGACATGGATGATGAGCTTGATTACCTATGGGAGACCCTCGGCCTCGAGATAACTGCTATCCCTTGGCCAGATCGACACAAAATTCATCCCACGTTACGCCCCGCCATCACAGTCATGCAGGCAACATATCGCGGCGCCTCATTTTTGATGATGCGAATGGCATGGCACGCGACGCTACCCGACCTCAAGCGAGTTCAAGCAGGCCTCGTGGAGCTATCCGGTATTCCCGTCGTGATTTCGGAAACCCATTTGGAGCAATGCCAACGCGACCGTTTGCAAGCGCAGCGGATTCCGTTCATCTGCCCCGGCATTCAGGCATATCTGCCCTTTATGGACGAAGAGTACTGGAGCGGCAAGCCCAACAAACAGGTAACAATCTACGACCCGCATAAGTGGGCACAGCTTGAGGACTGACCGGAGCGAACCTGCCGGCGGAAAGCGCATCCCAGAATCCCCATCCAAAACGGGATGCACTTTCCGCAGTTGCTACAGCAGCGCCTCGGCCCAGGCTGCCTCCTTAAAGCCTGGAATCGCAAAGTCATCGCCCACCAGCAGCGGACGCTTAACCAGCATGCCGTCGGTCGCCAACAGCCCGTAACATTCCTGATCCGTCATCCCCGCGTCCAGGCGCGCCTTCAGGCCAAGCTCTCGATACTTCATACCCGACGAGTTAAAGAAGCGTCGCACCGGCAACCCCGAACGTGCAATCCAGGTCGCAAGTTCCTCAGCCGAAGGATTATCTGTAACAATATCGCGATCGACGTACTCAACCCCATGCTCGTCCAACCAGGCCTTGGCCTTTTTACACGTCGAGCATTTGGGATATTCAACAAACAACACGGTCATGGGGATTCCCTTCTTAGAAAAGACAAGTGTCTGGCAAACAGCGCATCGATGGCCATCTGCGACCGATGCCGATATTGTAGCCAGCGCCGACGTACAGGCGGTCGCGGTTTTCCATCTTGAGGTTAACGTCTCGCGTGGGCGCCAATGGTACGGTATGGGCGACACGACGGATGTTGGTGCCCATCCATATGCGAACGGGGGCAAGCGGGTCGGGATGGGCGGCGGTAGTCGCTGAGTCCGCATCCCCGGCTCCCCTACTCCGTCTCGCGCATCCAGCGATCGAAGGTCCCCACGCACACACCTAGGCGCTTTGCCGCCTGACTCCGGGTAATATTGCCCGCCTCATAGATATCGCGCACTCGTTCAAATTGCGGAGGGCACGGCTTGCGGGGTCGACCAAAACGCACGCCGCGCGCCCGCGCCGCCGCGATTCCTTCCGCCTGACGACGGTGGATGTTCTCTCGTTCCACCTGCGCCACATAGCTCAACAACTGTAAAACGATATCGGCGATCAGCGTGCTGGTCACATCCGATCCGCCGCAATCTCTCGCACGCGTATCGAGCAATGGCATGTCCAACACCACGATGGCGGCGCCGAGCTCTTTGGTTATGCACCGCCATTCCTCGAGGATCTCGCTGTAGTTACGGCCCAGCCGATCAATGGAAAGTACCACCAGCACATCACCGGAATCCAACGCGCACAGCAGTTCGCGATACCGCGGTCGATCGAAGTCCTTGCCGCTCGCATGATCGGCAAAGATATTCGCCGGTTCCACGCCATAGGCGCCCAGCGCATCCAGCTGCCGATTCAGATTTTGATCACGCGAGCTCACCCGCGCATACCCGTACACCGTTGTCATCTCATCCCCGCTCTCTCGTAAACCTCCCAAAAAGGAACAGGTTTATTTTGGTAGGTTCTATCTCCCCTATAGCAGGCGGAAGACGCAAGCGCGCGAGCGACAAGACGATTGAACCGCCACAAAAAAGGCGGCCCCAAAAGACCGCCCCGTTCTCCATCAATCACCAAATTCCGGCTAATGAATAAGCCTGAAATCCAAGTGCCCGCGTGTGGTGTTGACGCGCGAGACCTCGATAATCACGCGCTGGCCCAACTCAAAACGACGCCCCGTGTCGGCACCCGTCAACGTGAGCGCGTCCTCGTCGAACTCAAACCACTCGTTACCCAAACTCTTAATGGAAACCAGTCCCTCGACCTGCGTTAGATCAAGGCGCACAAATAGCCCCATGCTGCTGACCCATGAGACCGTTCCGGCATAGCGCTCGCCCAGGCGATTCTCGTAGTACTGCGCAATCTTGATTTTTTGCGTCGCATGGCTGGCAGCGTCGGCCGCACGCTCGGCATCGCTGCACGCGCGGCAGATTTGCGGCAGGATGCGCGGAAGCGACTCTCGGCCTTTTCCGATCAGCCTCGGCGTACGCACCAAGGCGTCTTTTCCACCCAGCTGCTCGTATGCCAGCTGCAGCTTGAGTACGCGATGCACCACCAGATCGGGATAACGGCGAATGGGGCTTGTAAAGTGGCAGTAGCACGGCGCGGCGAGCGCAAAGTGACCCTCGTTGCGAGGCTTATACAACGCACGCTGCATACTGCGCAAAAGGAGCGTGTTGACGAGTGGCGCGTTAGCCGTGCCGGCAGCGGCGTCAACCGTCGCCTGCAACTCATCAGAACTTCCCAGGGCAATGCCCGCCGCACGGCGATCATCGATGATACCGAGCTGCGCCAGCGCCGCAGCAGCACCGTGCAGACTGTCGGGGCTGGGGTCATCGTGCACGCGATAGCACGCCTCGATGTCGCGGTCGGCCAGCCACTCGGCAACGCACTCGTTGGCCAGCAGCATTGCCTCCTCGATAAGCGAGGTTGCGCAGGAGCGCTCGCGTGCCACGATCTGCACGGGCACGCCGCTCTCATCCAGCAGCGCGCGAATCTCGGCCGTGTCAAAGTCGACCGAGCCGCGTGCGCGACGTATGCGACGCCGGAGTTCTGCGAGTTCGTTTGCGGCGACCAGGAAATCGGCCAGGTCAACGTTATAGCCGCGAGCGGCATCCTCGCACGCAAGCCCGCGCTCAAGCGCTTTCTCGCGCGAGGCTTCGGCCGCAGCGACATCCTCCGCAGCGCCCTCCAACACGGAATACTCCACCGCGCCAGCACGCACCAGCAGCGCCTCGGCGCCGTCGTAGTCCATACGCACACGCGAACGAATCACACTGGGATAGGGATCGTAATGGCGCACGCGACCCTGCGCGTCGAGCTCGATGTCGACGGTAAACGCCAGGCGGTCCTCGTCGGGACGAAGCGAGCACAGGTCATTAGACAGGCGTTCGGGTAGCATGGGGAGCACACGATCAGCAAGGTACACCGACGTCGTGCGATGGCGGGCCTCCAGGTCGATATGCCCGTCCCAGGCAACATAATGCGAAACGTCGGCGATATGCACGCCCAGCTTATAGCCGCCCTCGGGCGTGCGCTCGAGCGAGATGGCATCATCAAAGTCGCGTGCATCAACCGGATCGATGGTGATGACAAAGCGATCGCGCAGATCACGACGAAGCGGGTCTTTAAGCGCTGCAGCCACATCGAGCGAAAGCGCCTCTGCCTCTGCCAGAGCCGCTTCGGGATAGCTGTCGGTATAGCCATAGCGCGCCATAACATATTGAACGCCCAGATCGGGCGCATCGTCACCGCCGATGCGGCGCTCAAGAGTCACCGTACCCGACTCCAAGCGCGTCGGGTAAGTCAGAATGCGCGCGATGACGGCATCGCCAGGATGCACACCCAGGCGCTCCGCCGAAGTGTCCTCGGGCAAAACAAAGAAATCGGCTTTGAGACGCGAATCGAGCGGTTCGATCACACCAAGCGGGCCGGCCGTCTGATACGTACCCACCACGCTGATGGCGGCACGCTCGATAACGCCCTCGATCACGGCGCGACGATCCCCGCGCGGTCCCGCCTTAATGCTCACGGCAACGGTATCGCCATCCATGATCTCGCGCTTGCCGCGGCCCATGACCTTGTAGTCGCCGTTTTCGGTTATGACATAGGCACTGTGCTCATGGAGCTGCACGCGGCCAGTCATGCTCGGGCGACGCTCGCTGCGCACCGGCCCGCGTTTATTGCGTGCGCTACGCTTATGTTTGTTATTGCGCCCCATGGCGCCTCCTTACTATCGATAGCCGTTAACACCCCAAGAGTCTACCCAAATGATCCCTAGGGGACGGAGGAAAACGGATCATATAGATAGACCAGCGCCGCGATGATCCGCAATCCTGCCGTCCCCTAGGGGACAAAAAACGGGCCGCCCCTGGAAAGGGACGACCCGTTGCAGACAGCATATCCGCAGCGCTTACACGCGCAGATAACGGCGCATAGCGATGGCAGAGCCAAAGAGGCCGATGATCACGCCGACAAGGATCAGTGCGGCGTAGGTCACCAGATAGTACTGCATCGGCAGCGCAAACGACATCCAGCCGACACTCTCCTGCAGGCGAGGAACCATCAGATTGCGCAGCAGCTCCAAAACACCGATGGAAAGCAGCGAGCCCAGAATGGCCTGAAGCACGCCCTCGGTAATGAACGGCCCGCGAATGAAGCCGTTGCTGGCGCCCACCAGGCGCATAATCGCAATCTCGCGACGACGCGCCGTAATGGACAGGCGAATCGTGTTGTTGATAAAGATGAACGCGATAAAGGTCAGCAGGCCGACGAGCACCACGGCGGCGATACGGATGTAGTTGGTCACCTGGAACAGGCGGCTCACTTCCTCCTGGCCATACAGCACGCTCGCGTTGACGTCGCCGTCGTCCGCGATCTTTTGGAAGTCGGCGTTCTTCTTAAGCTTCTTGGCCGTGCTCTCGACCTGAGACGGATCGTCCATCTCAATCGCGAACGAGGCAGGAAGCGGGTTCTGGCCGTCGAGTGCGCTCATGGTGGCGTCGGCGTTGCCCGACATCTTGCTCGTGTACTCGGCCAGCGCGTCGTCCTTATCCTTATAGGTCACGGACTTGACGTTGCTCCACGTCTTGAGCTCGGCCTCAAAGGCCTGGACGTCTGCCTGATCGGCATCATCGCTAATAAAGGCATTGATGACAACCTGATCCTCGACGGTGCCGATCACGGAGTTCAGCATCGCGGAACCCATAATGAACAGGCCGATGATAAACAGCGAAAGGAAGATCGTGATGACGGCGCCGAGCGAGGTGGTCCAGTTACGGAAGAAGTGGCTGATAGCCTCTTTGAGCGAATAGCCCACGTTAGTTGGTGCCATAGTTGCCGTAACCTCCCCTCTCCTGGTCGCGGATTACGTGGCCGCCCTCGAGGGCGATCACGCGACGGTGCATGCTATCGACCATCTCGCGATCGTGCGTAGCGACGATCACGGTGGTACCGGTGCGGTTAATGCGCTCGAGCAGCTTCATGATGCCCAGCGAAATCGCCGGGTCGAGGTTGCCCGTGGGCTCGTCGCAGATAAGCAGCGGCGGGCGGTTGACCATAGCGCGGGCAACGGCCACGCGCTGCTGCTCGCCACCGGAAAGCTGATCTGGCAGCGAGTCCATCTGGTCGGCCAGACCGACCAGACGCAGCACCTCGGGCACCTGGCTGCGAATGACGCCCTTGGGCTTGCC
>CABQKL010000026.1 GCA_902464645.1 uncultured Collinsella sp. | reverse complement strand
GACCACTGCGAAATGCGCATCGGTGCATAAATCGCAGACAAGGAGTCTGATATGTCTTTGAAGGTTGGAATCGTCGGCGCGGCTGGATATGCCGGAGCCGAGCTCATTCGCCTCGTACTCGGCCATCCCGAGTTTGAACTTGTTGCCATTACGTCCAACGCCGATGCCGGCCAGCCGCTGTCCGCAGTGTATCCGAGCTTTGCTGGCGTGAGCGATCTGGTTTTCACCACGCATGACGCCCCCGAGCTCAAAAGCTGCGATGCGGTTTTTCTTGCCGTGCCGCACACGGCTGCCATGGCGCAGGTGCCCGCGCTCCTTGCCGCGGGCGTTTCCTGCTTTGATCTTTCGGCCGATTACCGTCTGAGCGACCCGTCCGTCTTTGAGGCATGGTATGCCGCCGAGCACACGAGTCCCGAGCTGCTCAAGACCCGCGCTTTTGGCCTGCCCGAGCTGTTCTGCCAGGACTTAGAGACCGCTGCTTCCAGCCATGCCGCCGGAAAGCCCGTTTTGGTCGCTTGCGCCGGCTGCTATCCCACCGCAACGAGCCTCGCTGCCGCTCCTGCCGTGCGTGCGGGCTGGGTGGCAGAGAACGGCCCCGTAATCGTCGATGCCATTAGCGGCGTGACGGGCGCCGGTAAGTCCTGCAACGCTCGCACCCATTTTTGTAGCGCGGACGAGAACCTGGAGGCCTATGGCGTAGGCAAACATCGTCACACACCAGAGATCGAGCAGATTCTGGGCCTGACCGATCGTGTCGTCTTCACTCCGCACTTGGCACCGCTCAAGCGCGGCCTGCTTTCCACGGTGACGATGCCGCTCGCGCCGCGGGCTCTCGACACGTTGGCCCTTGAGGACGTCGTCGACCATTACAAGAAGTTCTACGCCGGTCGCACCTTTGTGCGCGTGCTCGATGCCGGCCAGCAGCCCAAGACGGCTTCGGTCGTCGGTACCAACGCTGCCCAGATCGGCCTTGCGCTCAACAAGCGTGCGGGCGTGCTGGTGGCAACGGGGGCCATCGACAATTTGTGCAAGGGTGCCGCGGGCCAGGCGGTCCAGTGCGCCAACATCGTTTTTGGCTTTGACGAGCGACGAGGCTTGCCCACAGTGGCGTGCCCGGTGTAGCACATTCGATTGTTAACGATTTGGTGGTCGGGTATCGAGTTGGGCGCCGCTTTCAAGCTGGTCTAGTAGTTGCGACCGGTATGGCGTGCCAGCCGATGCCCGCTTTTTTGTCTGATATAAGGAGTCGAAGGGACGATGAATACCGACCTGATTGATATCAAGATACGCGCCGTCGAGGGTGGCGTTACGGCAGCGGCTGGCTTTAAGGCCGCAGGCATCCATGCGGGATTCCGGAAGAATCCCGAGCGCTTGGACTATGCGTTCGTCGTGCCCGATAAGCCCTGTCCAGGCGCCGGCGTGTTTACGACCAACCGCTTTTGCGCGGCGCCCGTGCAGGTGAGCCGTGCCAACCTGGGCGGTGCGGACAAGGGCTATGGCATCATCGCCGGCGTTTCAATCAACTCCGGCAACGCGAATGCCGCCACGGGCGAGACCGGCCTTGCCTGCGCGCGAGAGACATGCAATATCGCGTCGCAGGTCATCGGCTGTGAACCCCAGCAGATCCTAGTTGCATCCACAGGCGTGATTGGACAGATTCTGCCGATTGACACGTTTGAGACGGCCGTTCCGTCCGCCTACGAGGCACTCTCTGCCCATGGCGGTGCCGATGCGGCCCGTGCCATCATGACGACCGATACGCACTCCAAAGAGTATGCCGTTCGCTACCGCAGTGAGGCTGCGGGTCATGCGAGCAACGCTTATACGGTGGGCGGCATGTGCAAGGGCTCGGGCATGATCATGCCCAATATGGCCACCATGATCGCGGTCATTACTACCGATGCCCCCGTCGAGCCGTCGACGCTCCACGCCCTGTTGCTCTCGACCGTTAAGCAGACCTTCAATAAGGTGACGGTCGATTCCGATACCTCGACCAACGACACCTGCATCATGCTTGCTTCTGGCGCTGCTGCCGCTGAAGCCGAGGCTATCGTCGAAGGCACTGATGCCTTTGACGAACTGTCCTTTGCCGTGCACGAGGTGTGCGAGAGCCTGGCGCGCAACATCGCGGCCGATGGCGAGGGCGCGTCAAAGCTCGTGACGGTTAACGTTACCGGCGCCGCCACCGACGAGGAAGCCGATATCGCCGCCCGTGCCGTCGCCAACTCGCCGCTCGTCAAGACCTGCATCGCCGGTCACGACTGCAACTGGGGCCGCGTCGCCATGGCGCTCGGCAAGTGCGGCGTGAAGTTTCATCAGGAAGACGTTTCCATCGACATGATGGGCATGCCTGTCTGCCGAGATGGCCTGACCGTTCCCTTTGACGAGGATGAGGCTCTGCGACGTTTTGAGGCGCCCGAGATCGTGATCTCGGCCGACCTGGGCGCAGGCGACGCGGCAACGACCGTGTGGACCTGTGACCTCACGCACGAGTACATCTCCATCAACGGTGACTACCGTTCCTAGATTCCAGGCACGCTGCGCATCTTGCCGCATTGCGGACAGCGGAGCACGGCGTGATAATGATACGAAAGACGAGGCAGATTATGAAATTCGCACGCGATTGTCGTTCGAGCGAATCCAACGAAGCAACCGCGCAGCTGCTGTTCGAAGCGCTGCCGTGGATTAAAAACCTGACCGGCAAGACGGTCGTTATCAAGTATGGCGGAGCGGCCATGGTCGATGAGCAACTGCGCCGCGACGTGATGAGCGACATCGTTTTGCTCAAGATCATCGGCATGCGCCCCGTCATCGTGCATGGCGGCGGCAAGGCCATCAACGAGGCGTTGAGCCATTACGATATTCCCGTCGAGTTTAAGAACGGCCAGCGCGTGACTACGCCGGCGACCATGGATATCGTGCGCGAGGTGCTGGGCGGCAAGGTTAACCAGGAGCTGGTCGCTGCCATCAACCACCACGGTAATTTGGCCGTAGGCGTGTCGGGCAGCGATGCCGGCACGCTCATCGCCGAGCCGCTCGACCCCGAACTCGGTCGCGTGGGCAAAGTGACGCACGTCAACACCGACTATATCGAGCGCTTGCTCGATAGCGAGTACATTCCCGTAATCGCTACCGTTGCGGCGGGGGAGGACGGCGGCTTCTTCAACATCAACGCCGATACCGCCGCCGGCGCCGTTGCGGCGGCGCTTCATGCGCACAAGGCGATTTTTTTGACCGACGTCGACGGTCTGTACAAGGACTTTAGTGATAAGGACTCGCTCATCTCCAACCTGACGCTCGACGAGGTCAACGAGATGCTCTACGGCGGAGAAGTCGACAAGGGCATGATTCCCAAGCTGCGCGCCGCCGTCGATGCGCTTGCTGCTGGCGTGTTCCGAGCCCACATCATCAACGGCACGACGCCGCACTCGCTGCTCCTGGAGCTGCTGACCGATGCTGGCGTCGGTACCGTGATCCACTCCACCGAGACGGCCTACGAGTTCGATGCGCATCCGCATCCGCTTTCGACGTTTGCGGCGCGTCTGACCGAGAACCTCGACGAGGTCGAGAAGCTCCAGACGGTCTAGCCGACCCGCGGTCGTCGCGTCCCTGCACCCATAGCCCTGCGCCGTACGGCGCCCAACGAAAGGCATCTCATGTCACTTGCAACTCAGCAATCGCTCGAATCCCATTACGTTATGCATACCTTTGGTCGCTCGCCGGTAGAGTTTGTCGAAGGTCACGGTATGAAGCTCATCGGTGACGATGGCCGTGAGTATCTCGACTTTCTCGCTGGTATCGGTGTATGCAGCCTTGGCCACGGCAACCCTGCAGTGCTCTCGGCGCTCGAGGCTCAGACCAAAAAGCTTTTGCATGTGTCTAACTACTTCTACATCGAGCAGCGTGGACAGGTCGCGGCGCTGCTGTCCAAGCTTGCCAACGACGACGTAGATGGTGCGTGCGTGCTGGCCGATGCCATTGCCGCCGGCGATGAGACCACGGCAGCTGCTCTTGGTGCCCCGGCTGCGGACGAGCAGGTGTGGGAAACCTTCTTTGCCAACTCCGGCGCCGAGGCCAACGAGGGCTCGATGAAGCTTGCGCGCCTGTACGCCAAGCGTGCCGGCAACGGTGGCAACACCATCGTGTGCATGCGTGGCGGCTTTCACGGTCGTACGCTCGAGACTATTGCGGCCACCATGCAGGATTGGCTACAGGACAGCTTCCGTCCGCTGCCGGGCGGTTTTGTGGCCTGCACGCCCAACGATGTCGACGAACTGCGTTCGATCTTTAAGCAGCTGGGAAGCGAGGTCTGCGCCGTCATGCTCGAGCCGATTCAGGGCGAGAGCGGCGTGCACCCCATGACCGAGGAGTTTATGGCGGCGGCGCGCGACTTGGCACACGAGGTGGGCGCCGTTCTTATAGCCGACGAGGTCCAGTGTGGCATCTTCCGCTCCGGCAAGCCGTTTGCATTCCAGACCTATGGCGTGGAGCCCGACATTATGAGCCTTGCCAAGGGCATTGCCGATGGCGTGCCCATGGGTGCCGTGGTGGCAAAGAAGGAGATCGCCGACGTGTTTAAGCCGGGTGACCACGGCTCGACCTTTGGCGGTAGCTGCTTGGCTGTCGCGGCGTGCGCCGCGACGCTCTCTGCGCTCGTGCGCGGCGATTTTGCCGAGCATGTTGCCAAGGTGGGTGCTTATATGGAGCAGGCGCTGGCTAAGCTTCCGCATGTGGTAGAGGTGCGTGGTCGCGGCCTGATGCTCGGCTGCGATTTGGATGATGCCGCGGGTGATGCACACGACGTCGTGGCCCGTGCATTGGGGGCTGGTGCCGTGATCAACGCTACAGGCGCACATACGCTGCGCTTCCTTCCGCCGCTCGTGTGCGAAGAGGCCGACGTGGACAACCTGATCGAGATCCTGGCGGGTGTTTTGGCCTAACACGGCGCAATAACTTAATTTGGACCGGGTTCCGGACTGCGGACGTGCCATATGCGGCACGATTCAGCGGTCTGGAGCCCGTTTTGCTATCGATTTACCATGGCTGGGATAGGCCGTGTGCAAAAAGTGGCAAATATGAGTACGGGCACTAACTTCGTAACATATAAATTAGGCACTTTTAGATGAGTTGGGCCACATATGTCCAGTTTTGTAGTTGGCAAATTGGCTTAACTGGACTATCGATCGTCGTTCTAATGCCGGATTTGCCTTTTATGACTTCGAAAACGCTGCTACTAAAAAGGTAGCAGTACTCATATTTGGCATTTTTTGCACACGGGTATTCGCCAAGGGTCCATTTCGCCGCCCGAGCCCCGCTTCGTCGCTCCGCTCCTCGCGTGCTGCGCTGGAAAACGCTTCGCGTTTCCTCAGCTCCGCACTCTTGCGGGTTCGAATCCCATGCACCGGCCCAAAAAAGAAAGGCCTCCATCGCTGGAGGCCTAACAATTCAATGGCGGGCGATGAGGGATGTCCGCGTGCGGCTGGCGCCGTCCGCGCCCCGCTTCGTCGCTCCGCTCCTCGCGTGCTGCGCTGGAAAACGCTTCGCGTTTCCTCAGCTCCGCACCCTGTCGGGTTCGAATCCCTCTGCGATGGGCCCAAAAAAGAAAGGCCCCCATAGCTGGGAGCCTAACAAATCAGTGGTGGGCGATGAGGGATTCGAACCCCCAGCCTTGTGCGTGTAAAGCACCTGCGCTAACCGTTGCGCCAATCGCCCGCAGAGATTGAGTATAGCGGAAACCCTGCGTGGTTCACCGCTAATTCATAACGAAAACTAAGCGGCGACTTTAGCGCCCTTGTCCTCGTCGATAAAGAAGCGCTTGTACCAAATGAGGAACGTCAGCGTGGTATAGATCTTGCGCTGGTTGAGCGCGCGACCCTTAAAGTGATCGTCGAGCAGTTTCATGAGCGCATCGGTGTCAAAGAAATCAGCAGCCCACGGCGCGGTGAAGTATTCCTTTACGTAGTCGTAATACTTTTGCTCGCGCAGCCAGAACTTGACCGGTACGGGGAAGCCCACCTTCTTGCGCGTTGCCCACTCGTCGGGCAGCGTGCGGTTGGCAGCGTGACGCAGAACGAGCTTGCAGCCTTCTTCGTTAACACGGTAGTTGGCGGGAATGTGCTCGGCAAACTCCATGACCTTCTTGTCCAGGAACGGAACGCGGAGCTCCAGAGAATGCGCCATGCACATCTTGTCGGCCTTGAGCAGAATGTCGCCCGGCAGCCACATGTTCATATCCAGATACTGTTTCTTGGAAAGCTCGCAGCAGTTGGGAACCTGCTTGTAGTACTCGGCGCACATCTCGGCGGCGTTCTTGCCGGTGTCATAAGCGGGCTTGAGCACCTCGTCGACCTCGGAGGGATCGAACACCTTTGCCTGACCCACATACCAGCGCTCGGGAACCTCGGCGCATTTCGTCAGGAAGTTGTGGCCCTTAAAGTAGGGGAGATGCTGAACGAGTGAGCCCAGGGCGCGACGTACGCCGAGCGGCACGCGCTTCTTAAAGGTGCGCATCTCGGGGGTGTCCTCGTACCACTCATAGCCGGCAAACAGCTCGTCGGCACCCTCGCCCGAAAGGACGACGGTGACCTCCTTGGAAGCCATCTGCGCCAGATAGTACAGCGGCACGCTGGACAGGTTCGATTGCGGCTCGTCCATGTGGTACTGGATATCGGGCAGTGCATCAAAGAACTCGTCGGCGGTAATCATCTTGCGCACGTTCTTGATGCCCAGCTTGTCGGAAAGCTCGGCGGCGTAGTTGGTCTCGTTGAAGTTCTTGTAATCGAAGCCGACAGAATACGTGGTGTCGGGCATGAGGCAGGCAGCGATGTAGCTGGAATCGACACCGCCGGAGAGGAACGAACCAACCTTAACATCGGCGATTCGGTGCGCAGCGACGCTTTCGTGCACGACCTTGTCGCACTCGTCCACGTACTCCTCGAAGGTCTTGGAGTTGTCGTCGGTGAAGTCACAGCTCCAGTAACGCTTGATGTCCATGGTGTTGGTCGTCAGGTCATACGTAAAGCAATGCGCCGGGGCAAGCTTGAACACGCCCTTAAAGAAGGTCTCCTCCGTGGCGGGGAATTGCAGCGTCAGGTAGGGGCGCAGCGCGTCGTGGTTGACAGCCTTCTCAAACTTGGGATGGTCCAGGAAGCTCTTGATCTCGGAGCCAAACAGCAGCGAGCCATCGGATGCCTGGTAGTAATAGAACGGCTTGATACCAAAGATGTCACGAGCACCAAAGAGTTTGTTCTTGTTCTGGTCGTGAATCACGAACGCGTACATGCCGCGCAGACGGTTGACCAGGTCCTCGCCCCACTCCTCGTAACCGTGTACCAGGACTTCGGTATCAGCGTTGCAGTGGAAGGCGTAGCCGGCCGCCTCCAGCTCGGCGCGAAGCTCCTGGAAGTTGTAGATCTCTCCGTTGAAGACAATCGTGACCTTGCCGTCGTCGCTCGACATGGGCTGGGCTCCAGCTTCGGAAAGATCGAGAATCGAAAGACGACGAAAACCAAGGGCAACGTTGTCGACGATATGCTGGCCGCCCATATCGGGACCACGGTGGATGATGCGATTCATCATGGCCGTGAGAACCAGCTCACTCTGTTCATCTGTACCGGTAAAACCGACAAAACCGCACATGCAAGATCCTTTCTGCTGACGGCTCAGGTGTACTGCCGCAAGGATTGCGGCAGCTGATGTCAAATAATCTTTACTATCATGCCAATCTTTTGTTTCGTGATAGGGCATAAGCGCCGAGCGAACCGAAAAAACCACGTCCCGATCTTCAGGCGAAGCGGCGGGACGTGGTTGCGAACGCTATGTTAAAGAACAGCACCCAGATTTCCTTGGTTTTACACGGGGTGAACACTGTTGCCATTTATTAGACCACGGCACAGTCCATGCAATTTTTTAGAAGGCTGTGATGCGCGCAAGGTCAGGTGGCATATTAGGATGGTTGATAATACAGAATGTTTCATCGTTTCTGCCGCGGGACGCCTTCTGCCCTTTAAGGCTGAATTTAGCGAGAGAGGTCTTTGTATGTCGAGTCCGACACAAGAGAAGCTAACTCTGATGCGCTATATAGAGTTGCTCGAGGAAGATGACCTTGTTGTTTCCAGACCGAGCGCTTCGTGCGACCAGCGCATTGAGTTTGCGACTGATGACTCGCGCCAGGTGCGTCCGGGCACGTTGTTTGTCTGCAAAGGCCGTGCGTTTAAGCGCGAGTACCTGCTTTCGGCAATCGCCGATGGCGCCGTGGCATACGTTTCCGAGGTCGATTACGATGTTGATCTTCCCGCGGTGATTGTGAGCGATATTCGTCGCACGCTCGCCGTGGTGGCAGATGCCTTTTATGGGCACCCGTCGGGTAAGGTGAAGGTCTGCGCCTTTACAGGCACCAAGGGCAAGTCGACCTGCAGCTTTTATCTGCGCGGCATCCTCGCCAACGAGGCCAAGCTTACGGGCTGTCATCGACCCGCTCTTAATACGGGCATTGAGTTCGACGACGGCATCGAGACGGGCCCTTCCAAGCTGACGACCCCCGAATCCTTCCTGCTGCAGTCTCGCATCGCACATGCTGCGGAGGCGGGTGCCCCGTGGCTGGTTATGGAGGCATCGAGTCAGGGCCTCAAATACGAGCGTACGGGCAAGATTGACTTTGAAGTCGGCGCCTTTACCAATATCGGCGAGGATCACATTTCGCCGATTGAGCATCCGACGCTCGAGGATTACTTTGCCAGCAAGCTCAAAATCTTCTTGCAGAGCCGTTTTGCCGTGGTCAATCTCGATATGGATAAGGTCGATCGCGTGCTCGAGGCGGCATCTCGTTGCGAACGTACGGTGACGTTCTCCCTGACCGACGAGCGTGCCGACGTGCTTGCGCTGGCGATTCGCAATGGCGACTGCGGCGTGGTGGCAACGGTGCGCACGCCCCGCTTTACGCGCGACATTGTGATTCCCACGCCGGTTAAGTTCAATGTGTCCAACGCGCTTGCCGCTATTGCCTGCGCCGAGGCCCTGGGCATTTCCGAAGAGGGTATCGTCCATGGCTTTGAGGGCGTCTTCGTTCCCGGTCGTATGGAGCTCTATCCGTCCGTATCGGGCAAAATCCTGGGCATCGTCGATTTTGCACATAACGGCATGAGCCTCGAGACACTCCTGCGCGACTTGCGCGAGAACTATCCCGAGCGCGAGCTGGCGGTTGTATTTGGCGCTACGGGCGGTAAGGGTGTCGATCGACGCACCACGATGGGCATCGCCGCTGGCAAGTATGCCGACCGAATCGTGATTACCGAGGATGACCCCGGCCCCGAGGATGTCGAGGACATCTGCGCCGAGATCGCGCGCAACGTTCAAGCGCAGGGAAATGATAACTGGCAAATCGTGACTGATCGCGTTGCCGCTATCGAGACTGCCGTGCGCGAAACTGTCCGTCCTGCCGTGGTCATCGTGACCGGTAAGGGCGAGGAAGAGTGTATGCTGCGCAAGAACGGACCCGAGCCTTGTGAGCGCGACGGTTCGATTCTCAAGCGCATCCTTGCGGCGTACGACGCCTAGACCAAGCCCCTTCTATGTAAACGGAGTGACCATGTCCCACAACATCCTGCCGACCGTTGCCGAGCTTTCGGGCGAGATGCGCGAGCGTCTTGCCAAGGTCAAGTATGTCTTTACCGATCTGGACGCCACGATGCTCGCCCCCGGCTCGTGCGTGCTGCGCGATAACGACGGCAATCCCTCGACCAAGCTCGTCGAGGCGGTTGTCGCGCTCGCCCGTGCCGGCATCCAGGTGGTCCCCACCTCGGGTCGCAATCGCACCATGATCCATGAGGACGCCCGCGTGCTCGGCCTCAACTCCTACATCGGCGAGATGGGCGGCCTGGTCATGTACGATCTCAAGGCCAACGACTGGGAGTATCTGACGGGCGACATGCCCTACGACCCCGCCTGCGGTCTCACGCCGCACCAGGTGATCGAGCAGACCGGCGTGTGCGAGAAGATCCTTGCCCGCTGGCCGCACAAGATCGAATACCACAACGACATGTCGACCGGCTACAAGTACCGTGAGGTCACCGTCGGCATGCGCGGCGATGTGCCCGACGATGAGGTCCAGGCCATCCTGGACGAGGCCGGCTGCGGTCTGGTCTGGGCTTGCAACGGCCATCTGACTCACCTGTCCAAGCCGACGACGCTCGAGCTTAATCGCGTCGAGGACGGCCGCGCCTTCAACATCAATCCGGCGGGTCTCAACAAGGGCGTTGCCATTGCGCGCTTCTGCGAGCACCTGGGGATCGAGCGCGAGGAGACGCTTGCGCTCGGCGACTCCGAGTCCGACTTCTACATGGCCGGCCATGTTGGCATGTTCTGCCTGGTCGAGAACGGTCTGACGAGCGCCGGTGCCCCGGAGTTCTTGGACGCCTGCGACAATGCCTATATTACGCGCGGCAAGATTGTCGACGGTTGGGTGGCAACGGCCGAGCTGCTGGTCGCAGCCCGTTCGTAGCGCGACGCATCACGAGTGGTCGCATTTTTCGAGAGAGAATCTGGTGAGGTAATGTCCGATATCGATAATCTGGCCGGGGACACGCGTCCGATCGGCGTGTTCGACTCGGGCCTGGGCGGCCTGACGGTTGCGCGCGCGATCGCAACGGCGCTTCCGCACGAGTCCGTCTACTATTTCGGTGACACTAAGCGCTGCCCTTATGGCACCCGCACCGAGGACGAGGTTCGCTCGTTTGCGCTGCAGGCGGGCCGCTGGCTATCGAGGCACGACGTTAAGATCATGGTCATCGCCTGCAACACGGCGACCGCCGCGGCCTTGCGTCTGGCTCAGCAGGTGCTCGACGTTCCCGTGATCGGCGTGATCGCCCCGGGCGCGCGTGCCGCCATCAACAGCACGCGTACGCGTCGCGTGGGCGTGCTGGCCACCAACCTCACCATTCGCTCGGGTGCCTACACGCGCGCCATCCAGGACTTGGATGCTGGTGTCGATGTGTATGGCTGCCCGGCCTCGAGCTTTGTCGAGGTCGTCGAGCACGAGCTCGCCTCGGGCGCGCATCTGCAGGAGCAGTGGCTCGAGAACGAGGATATTTTTGATACGCCAGCCGTTCGCGCGCTGGTCGGCGCCACAGTCGAGCCGCTGCACGATCGCGGCATCGATACCGTGGTGCTCGGCTGTACGCACTTCCCGCTGCTGGTGGGTCCCATCCGCCATGCGCTGGGACCCGGGGTGCGCGTGGTGAGCTCCGCCGAGGAGACCACCCGCGAGCTGACTGATATCCTCACGCGTCGTGAGCAGCTGGCGGGCGATACCGCCGAGCCACAGCATCGCTTTGCCACCACGTCTGACAACATTGCCGAGTTTGCGGTGGCGGGTAGCTTTATCTTTGGCCAGCCGCTTAAAAGCATCGAGCATGTCGATATCGACGAACTCGGTTAGGCTCGCAATGTCGCCGGAGTCTTCGCCACATCTTTTGCCGAAAGGATAGTTCCATGGAATACATGCAGGTCAACCGCGCCAACGGCCGCGCCGCCAACGAGTTGCGCCCCGTTAAGCTCACCCGCGGCGTCATGAAGCACGCCCACGGCTCGTGCCTGGCGGAGTTCGGCGACACGCGCGTACTGTGCGCCGCCACCATCGAGGAGGGTGTGCCGGGTTGGCGCAAGGGCGCCAAGGCCGGCTGGGTAACGGCGGAATATGCGATGCTGCCGGCCTCGACCGGTAAACGCTGCAAGCGCGAGCATGCCAACCGCAAGGGGCGCTCCATGGAGATCGAGCGGCTTATCGGCCGCAGCCTGCGTACCGTTGTCAATATGAAGGCGCTCGGCGAGTACACCGTTACCGTCGACTGCGATGTGATCCAGGCCGATGGCGGCACGCGTACGGCGAGCATTACCGGCGCCTGGATGGCGCTGCACGACGCCCTTGCCATGTGGGTCGAGGCGGGCAAACTCGAGCGCATCCCGCTCACGGGCCAGGTTGCCGCCATTTCCATGGGCGTCGTCGATGGCAACACCCTGCTCGACTTGGATTATTCCGAGGACAGCCACGCCGAGGTCGACATGAACCTCGTCGCCACCGATTCCGGTGAGATGATCGAACTCCAGGGTACCGGCGAGCAGGCGCCCTTCGACCGCAAGCGTCTCAACGCCCTGCTCGACCTGGGCGACAAGGGTATCGCCGAGCTCATCGAGCTTCAGCGCCAAGCCCTCGCCTAACCTGCCAAAAAGGGATGGGTTTATTTTGGCAGGTTTTATCTGGGAAAACGTCAAAGTATAAGACTGCCGTTGATTGAGACGGGAGAGAGGCCGAAGTCCTCGTCGTCCTCAACTCGGCATTGCTATAGAGACAAAGGAGGCCAGCTATGGCACTTGAGAAGATTGACATCGACACTCTCGACCCGGCGGCGACCATCGTCGTGGCAACCGGCAACGCCCATAAGCTCACCGAGATCGAGGCCATTTTGGGCAAGGTCATGCCCGAGGTGCGCTTTGTGGCGCTCGGTCAGCTGGGCGATTTTGAGGACCCCGAGGAAAACGGCACGACGTTTTTGGAGAACGCCATCATCAAGGCGCAGGCTGCCGTTGAGGAGACGGGCCTTATGGCCATCGCCGACGATTCTGGCTTGGTCGTCGACGCGCTGGACGGCGAGCCGGGCGTGTATAGCGCGCGCTATGCGGGCGTGCATGGCGACGATGCCGCCAACAACGCCAAGCTTCTCGTTAACCTGGAAGGCGTGGCGGATGAAGATCGTACCGCGCGCTTTATGAGCGTCGTCGCACTTATCGATACGGACGGCCTGGTCACCTATGGCGAGGGCGCCTGCGAGGGCGTTATCGCGCACGAGGGCCGCGGCGATCATGGCTTTGGCTACGATCCGCTGTTCCTGCCGGTCGATACGCCGGGCAAGGCCATGGCCGAGCTCACGGCGGACGAGAAGAATGCCATCAGCCATCGTTTCCATGCGCTCGAGCATCTGTCCGCCAAGCTGACGGGCGAGGAGTAGACCGTGCGTGCGGTGGTGCAGCGCGTGCTCAACGCCGGCGTGACAGTCGACGGCGAGTGCGTGGGCCGCATTGGACGCGGCTACCTGGTGTTGCTGGGCGTGGGCCACGGCGACACGCGCGCCGAGGCTGACAAGCTGTGGAGCAAGCTGCGCGGACTGCGCATCAACGAGGACGAGAACGGCAAGACCAACTTGGCGCTGGCCGATGTCGACGGCGAGGTACTCGTGGTGTCGCAGTTCACGCTGTTTGCCGATTGCCGCCACGGCCGCCGTCCGTCGTTTACGGACGCCGGCGCGCCCGATGTCGCTAACGAACTTTACGAGTACTTTTTGACACTCGTCGCTCAGGACGTTGAGCATGTGGCGCACGGTATCTTTGGCGCCGATATGAAGGTCGACCTGGTCAACGACGGTCCGTTCACCATCGTCCTGGACACAGACAATCTGTAAGTAGTCAATTTGGGACCGGGCTTTTTTAGCTGCTTGCGTATGGCTGCAGCAGGGTGCTATAGTATTAGAGTTTTGTCTATCTTAGGGGTATTATCCCCTTTTTGAATTGCACCCTCTGGAGGCCCTATTCATGGAAGAGATGGAAGTCAATCACGTCGACGACATCCACGAGAAGCTGACCGATATGGTGGGCGATCGCGTCAAGGTTAAGGCCAACATGGGCCGTACCCGCGTCATCGAGCGCATGGGCACCATCAAGAGCGTCCACCCCGCTGTCTTTATCGTTGAGGTTGACGAGCGTCGCGGCCGCAAATCGCGTCAGTCCTACCAGTACATCGATGTCCTTACCGGCCAGGTCGAACTGTTCGACCCCGAGAGCGGCGAACATATCTTTACCCCGCTCGGCAACCAGCTCGAGGAGCACTAACGGTGACCGATCGGTCCCTCATCCTTACCGCGCCGGCAAAGATTAACCTCTATCTGGGGGTTCATACCGAGCGCGACGCCCGCGGCTATCACAGGGTCGATTCCCTGATGGCAGCCGTCGGTCTAGCCGATACCGTGACGGTCACGCCGGCGCAGGCGTTGACCGTCCAGACGGTTCCGGCATCCGATTTTCCCATGCAAAAAAATACGGCCTATCGGGCGGCAATCGCTATGGCCGAGCGTTACGGTCGCGATGCCAACGTGTGCGTGACGATCGAAAAGCGTATCCCGCTGTGCGCCGGCCTGGGAGGCCCCTCGACGGATGCCGCTGCGGTCATCGTTGCCTTGGCCGAGCTGTGGGGTATCGACCGCGCCGACCCCGCGCTCGATGACATCGCTCGCGGTATCGGCGCCGACGTGCCGTTCTTTTTGCACACGAGTCCCGCATTCTACGTCGGCGGGGGAGATGTGCTGGCCACTGAGTATCCTGTGCTTCCGGCGACACCTGTCGTATTGGTCAAACCGCACGAGACGAGCGTTTCAACGGTTGAAGCGTATCGACGATTTGATGAGAGCCCGGTGCCCGCGGAAAAACCCGATGCGATTGCTTCTGTCTTACGCGCCGGCGATGCCGAGGCGGCATATGCGCTCGTTCATAACAATCTGGGCGTCATATCCGCGCAGATGGAGCCGCGGATCCAGGCAGTTCTCGACTGGCTGCGCGCACAGGAGGGAACCGTTGCCGTGGACGTGTGCGGTTCGGGTGCTTGCTCGTTTGCCATTTGCGATACCGTCGCTGCAGCAGCCCATCTTGCGGGAGCTGCCCAGCAAAATGGCTGGTGGGCCTGCGCGACTGAGCTTATTCCCAACACGGTTCAAATCGACGCGCCAAAGAAATAAAAATTTCTCTAGCACGCGACGAAAATCTTTGTTACTATAGTCGAGCTAACGGGTTGTGGCTCAGTTTGGTAGAGCACTGCGTTCGGGACGCAGGGGTCGCTGGTTCAAATCCAGTCAACCCGACCAGAGCATGAGAAGGGACCGCTTCTTGCGGTCCCTTTTTTTAGCTATTGTTGTGATACCGCGGCACCCGCGGTATACTCATTCGAGCTTGTCTCGCTGTATTGTGGAGGTCTACATGTTTGGACTGAGGGCTCCTGAGCTCATCATTATTCTCGTCGTTGTCTTGATCATCTTCGGACCTAAGAACCTGCCGAAGCTCGGCAAGTCTCTCGGCTCTACCGTCAAGAATATCCGCGAGGGTATGGAGGGTGACGATAAGGGCGAAACCAAGCAGGCCGAGGACGTTGTGGTCGAGGAGTCCAAGGAGGACAAGGAGATCGCAGAGCTCGAGGCCAAGCTCGCTGCTGCCAAGAAAAAGCAGGCAGAGGACAGCGACGCGGACGCAGAGTAGTCCCATCCCTTTGGGGTGAGCACCTGACCGGCTTGCCCGCAGGCTAGCCGGTCTTTTTCGTTTTGTTGACAGTTGATCGTTACATCATAGTTGGGGAGATATCCGTATGGACGCAAGCCAGATCGTACTGACCGCTGAGGGCCGCCAGAAGCTCGTCGAGGAGCTCGCTTGGCGTGAGGGCGATTATGCCAAGGAGATCGTCGAGGACATCAAGGAAGCCCGCGCGTTTGGCGACCTTTCGGAGAACTCCGAGTACGACGCCGCCAAGGACAAGCAGGCCCAGAATGCTGCTCGCATTGCCGAGATTCAGGCCATCCTCGCCAACGCTCAGGTTGCTGCCACCACGGGCGATCTGACCGTCTCCATCGGTTCCACCGTTTCTCTGATCGATCCCAACGGTGAGGTCATGGAAGTCACGCTCGTCGGTACCACCGAGACCAACTCGCTCGAGCACAAGATCTCCAACGAGTCTCCGGTCGGTCACGCCATCATCGGTCACGGCGAGGGCGACTCCGTTGAGGTCGTTACGCCTTCTGGCAAGACCCGCGTCTACACCATCGCCAAGATCGCACGCTAGACCACGGTCCCGCGTAAAGGTATGTTTTCGCTCCCTGGGACCGAATCCTGGGGAGCGTTTTAGTTTGAGGAGCTAACTTATGGCAGAGAACCAGAACGTCGCCGATCAGGCCTCGACGCTCAACGACGAGCGCGCCACGCGTCTGGCAAAGCGCGCCGCCCTGTTCGAGGCGGGCCAGAACCCCTATCCCGAGCACTCCGAGATCGAGGACTATGTCGTCGACATTGAGGCCAAATATGCCGATCTTGCCGATGGCGAGGATACTGAGGACGTCGTGAAGATCGGCGGCCGCGTGGTCGCCAAGCGTGGCCAGGGCAAGATCATGTTTATCGTCGTGCGTGACGCTACCGCCGAGATTCAGCTGTTCTGCCGCATCAACGACATGGACGAGGCAGCTTGGAATACGCTCAAGGCTCTCGACCTTGGTGACATCCTGGGCGTGACCGGCGTGGTTGTTCGCACCAAGCGCGGCCAGCTCTCCGTTGCCCCCAAGAGCGCGACCCTGCTCTCCAAGGCCGTTCGTCCGTTGCCCGAGAAGTTCCACGGTCTTTCCGATAAGGAGACCCGTTATCGTCAGCGCTATGTCGACCTGATTGCCAACGACGATGTTCGCGAGACCTTCCGCAAGCGCTCGCAGATTCTCTCCACCTTCCGCCGCTTCATGGAATCTGACGGCTACATGGAGGTCGAGACCCCCATCCTGCAGACCATTCAGGGCGGCGCTACGGCCAAGCCGTTCATCACGCACTTCAACGCGCTCGATCAGGAGTGCTACCTGCGCATTGCTACCGAGCTGCACCTCAAGCGCTGCATCGTCGGTGGCTTTGAGCGCGTCTTCGAGATCGGCCGCATCTTCCGCAACGAGGGTATGGACCTCACCCACAACCCCGAGTTCACCACGATGGAGGCCTATCGTGCCTTCTCCGATCTCGAGGGCATGAAGGCACTCGCCCAGGGCGTCATCAAGGCTGCCAACAAGGCTATCGGCAATCCCGAGGTCATCGAGTATCAGGGCCAGACCATCGATCTGTCCGGTGAGTGGGCAAGCCGTCCCATGACCGACATCGTTTCGGACGTGCTCGGCAAGCAGGTCACCATCGACACACCGGTCGAGGAGCTTGCCGCCGCTGCGCGCGAGAAGGGCCTGGAGATTAAGCCCGAGTGGACTGCTGGCAAGATCATCGCCGAGATTTACGATGAGCTGGGCGAGGACACCATCGTCAACCCGACCTTCGTATGCGATTACCCCATCGAGGTCAGCCCGCTTGCCAAGCGTTTTGAGGACGATCCGCGCCTGACGCACCGCTTTGAGCTGGTCATCGCCGGCCACGAGTACGCCAACGCATTCTCCGAGCTCAACGACCCGGTCGACCAGGCCGAGCGCTTTGCTGCCCAGATGGCTGAGAAGGCCGGCGGCGACGACGAGGCCATGGAGTACGACGAGGACTACGTGCGCGCCCTCGAGTACGGTATGCCTCCCGCGGGCGGCATCGGCATCGGCATCGACCGCGTGGTCATGCTGCTCACCAACCAGGCTTCCATTCGCGACGTCCTGCTGTTCCCGCACATGAAGCCCGAGAAGGGTTTCCAGTCCGGTGCCGCCGCTGCCAAGGCTGCCGAGGCCGGCAACGCCGCAAGCCCGTTCGTCAAGCCGCTCAAGCCCACGCTCGACTACTCCAAGATCGCCGTTGAGCCGCTGTTTGAGGAGTTCGTCGACTTCGATACCTTCTCCAAGAGCGATTTCCGCGCTGTGAAGGTCAAGGCATGCGAGGCCGTCAAGAAGTCCAAGAAGCTGCTGAACTTTACGCTCGACGACGGCACCGGCACCGACCGCACCATCCTCTCCGGCATCCATGGCTACTATGAGCCCGAGGACCTGGTCGGTAAGACGCTGCTCGCCATCACCAATCTGCCTCCGCGCAAGATGATGGGTATTCCCAGCTGCGGTATGCTGATCAGCGCCATCCACGAGGAGGAGGGCGAGGAGCGCCTCAACCTGATCCAGCTCGACGCTTCCATCCCCGCCGGCGCAAAGATGTACTAGGGGGTTACGCGGGTTTACCAACCCGCGTAACCAGTTGACGCTGCAAGCCCGCCAGAGCGGCAATCTGCCTTTCAACTTCGGCGGCATGACCAGAAGGTCAATGCCGCCTTGTTTCAAGGCACCTTGCTCACTCTGGCGGGCTTTCGCTGTCGTTGCCAAGGCATCGGCGTTGCCTTGGCCGTCAATAGTCATCGGGGGCATTCTTAAACGACTACTCAACGGCTATTGCGCACATGGCTCGCATGACAGCCGTCTCTTTTATGTTTCCTTTAGCCGTTGCTGCTTAGGATGGGGGTTAGTCGGTAGGAAGGGAGTGTCTATATGGACGACGCGAGCGAGCGTGCAATCGAAGAGGACATGCTCGATCAGTTCAATTACTTTGACGATGAGGATGAGGAGCTGATCGATCGTCGCGAGCCGGCACCGCTTGACTCATTTGATCTGGTCGATGAAGAGCCCGACGAGGACGAGGGCGAATCAACGGAGCCCCCACAGCCTTCGCGCCTTGACTCGCTGCTTTCGAGAGCCCCCATGCACCACGGCGTTCGTGCCGGCGCGCTCCATATGAAAACTGACTGGCACCAGATCGTGACGGCAGGCGATGAGCTTGCTGTCGATGCGCCGCTCACCGATAAGTCATCCATCATCTGCCGTACCGGCATGCTTATGCTGGCAAGCGGAACAGGTGCCTGGCGCGTGCGCGATACCATGAATCGTGTTGCCGCCGTGCTCGGCGTCACGATTCACGTCGACCTGAGTCTTCTGTCGTTTGAGTGCACCTGCATCGAAGATGGCCACTGCTTTAACGAGGTCGTCAGCCTACCCACAACGGGAGTCAATACTCATCGCATTTGGATGATGGAGAGCTTCTTAAAGGAAATCGAGATTTACGGGCGCCGGTTTACCGTGCATGAGTACCACGAGATGCTCAAGACCGTTGAGAGCTCAAAGCCCGACTACGTTCCCTGGCAACAGGGCCTTGCGGCAGCCTGTGCTTGCGGTGCCTTCGTCTTTTTACTCGGCGGCGGCCCTATCGAGATGGCCTGCGCGTTCGTAGGCGCTGGTGTCGGCAACTTTGCTCGCTCCCATATTCTTAAGCAGGGTCTTGGCCAGTTTAGCGCGCTGACGACTGGCGTTGCGCTCGCTTGCGTTTCGTATCTGCTGGCATTGCTCGGCCTTAGCCAGGTCATTCCAGGGGCAATGTCGCACCAAGAAGGCTATATCGGCGCCATGCTCTTTGTGATTCCCGGCTTTCCCCTCATTACGGCAGGCCTCGACATCGCTAAGCTCGATATGCGAAGCGGTATCGAGCGTCTTTCGTATGCTGTATCGATTATTGTGATGGCGACCCTCGTAGGTTGGATGGTTGCCGAATGTGTGGGACTGGCGCCGGATGACTTCGCCCCGCTCGGCCTCTCACCGTTGGCTCTTACGCTCTTGCGCATACTGATGAGCTTTATCGGTGTATTTGGCTTCTCGGTTATGTTCAACAGCCCGGTAAAGATGGCAGCGGCGGCAGGGCTCATCGGCGCTGTGTCCAATACCTTGCGCCTTACGCTCGTCGATGCGCCGACGATGCTTCCCTTCTTGGGCCTGAGCGTAGGCATGCCTCCCGAGGCAGCAGCGTTTATCGGCGCGCTGGTATCGGGGCTGCTCGCGAGCTTAGCCGAAATCAAGCTCACCTACCCACGTATCGCCCTCACGGTGCCATCGATTGTCATTATGGTGCCGGGCTTGTATCTGTATCGCTCGATGTATTACATGTGCACCTTCGACACGGTCAATATGCTCGGCTGGTTTGTGCGTGCGGTGCTCATCGTGGCGTTTTTGCCCGTTGGTCTGGGCGTGGCGCGTACGCTCACCGACCCTCGCTGGCGCCACACCAGCTAATTAGTGCAAGGGGAACAGGTTACTTTGCACCAAATGAGTTGCGGTGAAATAGGGACTGAATTGCTGCTTAAAGGGTCAAAACAGTCCGTATTCCACCGCAACTTATGGGGTCGGGGGATTATTGGTGCCCTGCATCTCCATAAACTCAACGCTTACGAAGCGCGCGCCATTCGTGTTAGGGTAGTTCCACCACATAAGTAGTCGCAGACGCACGTACCACGGGCGGGCGAGATGAAGTCCCAACAGCTCCATCTTGCCCGCCCATTTTTGTTGCGTGGTGTTGCGGCGTAACACAGAAAGGACCATGCCCTTTATGCCTATCAACAAACGAGAGAGCCTGCTGTTCACCTTTATCATGTGCTTTTGCATGGTGCTCTGGATGAGCATCTACAACGTTGCCCTGCAGCATGGGGCCATCAACGGCGAGGTTGTTGCCGCCGCGTGGCTCGGCTTCCCCGTTGCCTACGTTTTTGCCATGTGCTGCGACTGGTTTGTTGCCAGCCCCCTTGCCAAGGGTTTCGCTTTTAAATTCCTGGTCACGCCGGGTAAGAACTCACCGCTTGCCATGACGCTTGCCGTCAGCTCCTGCATGGTCGTTCCCATGGTCATCATCATGTCGCTCTACGGCGCGTGCGAAGGCCTGTTCCATTTGCCCGGCGGCCCGCTTGCCAACCTGCAGCTGCTGCCGATGATGTGGCTCGTCAACATTCCGCATAATTTTGTGATGGCGCTGCCGTGGAACCTTTTGGTAGCCGGTCCGATTTCCCACTTCGTCTTCCGTC
>CABQKL010000025.1 GCA_902464645.1 uncultured Collinsella sp. | reverse complement strand
ACATGTCGTCGAACACCGTAAACAGGAACAGCGGCAGGCCCACAAATCCGATGATGTTGCCGAGCACGCCGCCGATCAGACATGCCCACAGCGCATAGTCCACGTATTTGGACAGGATGCGCTCGCGTGAATAGCCAAGCGCCTTGTACAGGCCAATAAGCGTGCGCTCCTCCTCGACCATGCGCGTGGCGGTGGTAAGACTGATGAGCACAGCGACGACAAAGAAGATAAATGGGAAAACCGTGGCGATGGCCTCGATCGAAGAACTGTCGCTCTCGACGCTCGAGTAGCTTGCGATGTTACCGCGGTCCTGAATGTACCAGGTGCATTCGCCCAGATCGGAAAGCTCGGCGCGGGCATCGGCAAAATGCTGGTCGGCGGCGGCGCGGCGCTGGTCCAACTCGGCCTGAGCCTGGACGCGCTCCTCGCTGCCCTCGGCCATACGGTTGATGTTATCCTGCTCGATCCCAAAGAGCATGGCGGCCTGACGCTCGGCCGTATCCAAGCTTGTCGGCGTGTCAACCGTCAACTCCTGGACGCGCGCCTTCTCACGCTCCTCGCGGATCTTCTCGATATTGCCTTTGACCTCGTTGATCTTTGTCGTGTAGGCATCTGAATAGGAGTTAAGACTCTTGGCTCCCTCGACGATCACGTGGACTGCGGAGTAGGAAGAAGATGTCGCGGCATCCTCGCTCACATAGAACTTATAGTCCGCAGCCGAAGCAGCGCGAAAGGCGTTGACTGTCGAGTCGGAGCTCACGTCGGTAGGATCGAGGACCTCGGCCGTAATGGTGTAATCGCCCGCGGCAAACTGATCCTTGGCACTTTGGTTGGACGAGCTCGCGTCATTGGCGGCAAAACTCACCGTATCGCCGAGCTTTTTGCCCGAAGCCTTCAGGAACTTCGAAGTCACCGCGACCTCATCGGCGCTCTCGGGCAAATCGCCGTTCACGAGCACTGGCTGATCGATGTTCTCCTTGGAGAGACTTTGCACGACCACGCGCTCGCGCGTTGTGCCCACGGCGGTGTAGGCGGTCTCGGTGTAGATGCCCTCGGCCGTCTCGACGCCGTCGACCTCTTGGATAGCCGCAAGATCGTCACGCGTAAGGCCATAGGTCGACTGCACGTTAATGTCATAGACATTCTGCTGGTCAAAATAGGCGTCGACCGAATCGCACAAATCCTCGCAGCCCGCCTTAAGGCCGCACATCACGCTCACGCCAAGCGCAGTGATGACCACGATAGATAGGAAGCGCTTAAGACTGCCCCGAATCGTGCGGTAGATGCCACGGCGAAAAACCGTCGGCACCATATCGTTTGAGCTTTGAGCGGTACGGTAGGTCGCGAACTCCCGGTCGCGGCCCGCGTGCTCCGTATCGTGGTTTTGGCTGTTTTGGCAATCTTGGTCCATGGGCGCTACCACTCGATCGTCTCGATAGGCACGGGATTTTGCTGGACCGTCTCGCTCTCCACGCGACCGTTCTTAAAGCGAATCAAGCGATCGGCCATGGGCGCCAGCGCGGAGTTGTGGGTGATGATAATGACCGTGATGCCTTGCTTGCGGCAGGTATCCTGCAGCAACTGCAAGATCTGCTTGCCGGTTTTGTAGTCGAGCGCACCCGTGGGCTCGTCGCACAGAAGCAGCTTGGGATTCTTGGCCAGCGCGCGGGCGATGGACACGCGCTGCTGCTCGCCGCCCGAAAGCTGCGCGGGGAAGTTGGCAAGGCGCTCGCCCAGGCCAACCTGGCAAAGCGTTTGCTCGGCATCGAGCGAATCGGGGCAGATTTGCGCCGCGAGCTCGACGTTTTCGAGCGCCGTCAAGTTGGGAACCAAATTGTAGAACTGGAAGACAAAGCCCACGTCGGCGCGGCGGTATTCCACAAGCTGTGCCTCGTTGGCAGCGCTCACGTCACGCCCGTCCACCGTCACGGTGCCGGAGGTTACCGTATCCATGCCGCCCAGGATGTTGAGCGCCGTGGTCTTGCCGGCACCCGAGGCGCCTAGGATAATGGCGAGCTCACCGCGCTCAACGGTAAAGCTCGCGCCGTCGAGCGCGTGAATGCGGGCATCGCCCTCGCCGTATGCTTTGATGACGTCTTTGAATTCGATATAAGCCATCGATTAATTCCAATCTGGTCGGATAACTCTTTAGTATTACCCATTTCCCACCGACCAAAAAGGGACAGGTTTATTTTGGCAGGTTTTAGAAGCGGACGATGAAGGTAATCTGGTTGCTGTGGCCGCAGACAGAAGCACTCCCGCCATGGGCCTCGGCGATGGCTCGCACCACAGATAGGCCCACGCCCGAGCCGCCCGTCTTGGAGTTACGCGAGACATCTGCGCGGTAGAAGCGGTCAAACAGCCGGTCCAGGTCACCCTCGGGCAGCTCATCAACAGCATTCGATACGACAAGCTCGGCCGAGCCTTTGCCCGCACCGCGCGAGTCTGCGCGCAGGCTTAGCTCAATCACGCTGCCCTCGCTTGCGTAGCGTGTGGCGTTGTCCAGCAGCAACTCAACCACCTGCGCTACCGCCGCAGCATCGGCATGGGCCCGCACGCCACTCGCAATCGACGTCGACAGACGCTTGCCGCGCGAAACCGCCACCGACTCAAACGGCGCCGCCGCCTTGTCCACGGCCTCCGAAAGATCGATCGATGTCATGGTAAAGCCGGCCGAACCCTCGTCCATACGCGCCAGGAACACCAGACGCTCCGTCAGCGCCGTCAGCCGCGCGACCTGCTCGTGAATGCTCTGCGTCCATTCGCTCTCGCCGCTCTCGATTTCCTGCACCTCGTTGGCGGCGTCGATCACAGCTAGCGGCGTCTTGATCTCGTGGCTTGCATCGGTAATAAAGCGCTTTTGCTTGCTGTAGCTCTCGACCATCGGCCGAATCACCGCACCCGAGGCGCCCGCCACAATTGCCAGCACTGCCAACCAGCCAATGCAACTGATTGCCACGCTCGCGCTCAAAAACGAATGAAAGCTTGCAAGCTCACGCGAGCAGTCCACGAACACATAGGTGGTCTCACCGTCTTGAACGTCAGTCGTATAGCGATAATTGCCAGAAAAACCCGAGACCCAACCCTTGGAATGCAACTTTGCGGCAATACTGGCGGCGCGCTTGGCACCCACCGCGGCAATGCGGGCCGTGTTGACATCGGCAACCTGTCCGGCGGCAATCGTCACCGTAAAGTAGCGCGTGTCAAAGGGAGCTTCCGCCGTCATGCCTTCAAAACGCCCGTCGCGAACAGCCGCCCGGTTACCAGTAGCAACCTTGCCGGCAACCGCATCCTGGCCGGGATCGGCTTTAGGCTCGTTCCCCCAATCGATACCGTCCTTGCCCGCCAGGATATAGTCCAGGCGAGCGTCGGCCATCTTGCAGACATGCGAATAATTGACGATGTTGATGCCGGCGATGATGAGCGTGAGCACCACGGTCACGGCGCCCATGGCAACCAGGATGAACTTGCGACGCAGGCGGCGGCCCAATGCGTCAGCAGAATTTGCCCGCCCCGTACTACTCGAGGCGGCGTGAAACCGCTCCGTCATGCGTTTACACCACGTGCGCACGCTCACGCCTGCTCGCCTTCCTCGACAACCTCAAGCGAATATCCCTGGTTGCGCGACGCGCGGATGGCCACATTGGCACCCAGCGCCGCCAGCTTTTTGCGCAGGTACGAGATGTAGACCCACACCACGTTGGCGCCTTCGGGCGCGTCCTCACCCCAAACCTCGAGCATCAGACGCTCGGTGGGCATGCGCGTGCCAGCGTTGCGCATAAAGAGTTCCATAAGCTGAAACTCGCGATTGGCTAGGTGTTCCTCGCCCAAGGGACCCACAAGCGTGCAAGCCGCCGTATCGAGGCGCACGTTGCCCACACTGAGCGTCGTGGCATCGATCGCAGTCGCGGCGCGCGTCATGGCGCGAATGCGCGCGAGCAGCTCCTTGGCGGCAAACGGCTTGGTCAGATAGTCATTGGCGCCGGCGTCCAGGCCCTCAACCTTATCGGACACCTCGCTTTTGGCCGTGAGCATGATGATGGGCAGTCGCTTACCGGCGGCGCGTGTGCGCTTGAGCACCTCAATGCCATCCATGCCGGGCACCATGATGTCCAGGATTGCGGCGTCATAGTCGTTGGCGAGCAGATATTCGAGCGCCGTCAGACCGTCGAGGGCGGCATCGACCTCGTAGTCGCTATGTTGAAGAATCGCGGTAAGGGCACGGGAGAGGCCGGGTTCGTCCTCGGCAAGCATCAGCTTCATAGTTGTTCCTTTGGCGCACGGCTATACAGGTTTCGATACCGCCGATGATAGCGCACCGCCAGCCGTCTTAGCGCAGCCTTAGCTGCTCAACCTGCACGTTTTCAAATACGCAGGATATGGCTTAACCAAACTTAAGGCTCAGATGCCGAGCGCTTGGACGCATGCCGGTCGCGAAAAGACGGCGACTCGTTCTTTCACGGCGTCTTGGCTATGCAAAGTGTCCTGACGTTACTCCTCGTACGCACCCTCGAGCCGCAGCAGCCACTCCTTGCGGTCAAGGCCGCCGGCATATCCGTTGAGCGATCCGTCGGCCGCCACCACGCGATGGCACGGCACGATAATCGAAATGGGATTACGTGCGACCGCAGCCCCCACCGCACGAGGAGACACAACGGGCGCCTCGTTTCCCGGTACACGATGTCGAGCCGCAACACGCCGGGCGATCTCGCCATACGTGGCAACCTCGCCACGCGGAATGGAAAGCAGCTCAAACCAAACCTCGCGCTGAAACGCCGTGCCGATCATATGTAACGGCGGCGTAAACCGAGGTTCCTGCCCTGCAAAATAAGCATTCAGCCAAGCCCAGGAACGTTCAAGCACCGAAGAGGCTACACCATTTGCGGGACTCACCGACGACATGCCGCCAGCACCAGAAACCGCATCGGCACCTTCAACGTACTCCGCATCTTCTTTGAGAAGCGTGGAGCCAAAGTGCTCCTGCCCCTCAAACCAAAGCCCCGTCAGACCGCGGCCATCAGCGGCAAGCAAGATTTCGCCCAAAGGCGAAGCAAACGTCGTCGTGACCACCAGCGGCTCCTTTCAAAACTCCGCTCCATAATACCGCGAATTGTGCAGACAACTCCCGCAGATGCGTCCGGACAGACTCGATTGTCCAAGAGAGGGCGTTTTCCCTCTCAATATCGGCCGATACCGAGTCGCAACGCCCAAAACGATGTCCGGCAAAAACGAAGGTGAATGGTTTTCCGAGAAGTGGACGAGTAAAACTAGGGCCCCGAAGCATCCGCATTTTTTAATTGCAAAACAGCAGGATTCATGCGATAAAACCGCAGGAAATGGCGGCCAAAATATGCCGATGCTTCAAGGGTCCAAAATAGGTCGTTCACTTCCCGGAAAACCATTCACCTTCGATTCGCATCAACCCCTAAGCCCTCACAAGCAACAAACACAGGCGCGCCAAAGTTACCGCCTCAACCCCAAAGTTCCCGCAGGCAGCAGGCGCAACAGCGCCGCAGCTGCCGGCGGCGCTCCACAGTCCCAAAAGGCGGCAGGCGCGAAGCGCCGGGGTCGCCGCCGGGACTAGGGCCCGCAACAGCCACGTGCCCCCACATCAGCCCAGCGGCCCCAACCGACAACGACCCCATCGCAGATCGCTTGCAGCAGCGTCGCCGCAGGCGGGGGCTGGGCTTAGTTTTCAGAACACTCCGCAGACCAGTGTGGCGCCTTGTCCGCAGCTCCGAAGGAGCAGGACAAGGCGCCACACATGGTCGAGGACGTTCTGAAAACTAAGCCCGGCCCCCGCCGGACAGGTCACACTACTCGCAGAGCAGCTTAGCGATCTGGACGGCGTTGGTTGCCGCGCCCTTACGGATTTGGTCGCCGCAGCACCAGAAGGTGATGCCACGCGCGGCCTCGGGGTTCGAGATGTCGCGGCGCACGCGACCGACCCAAATCAAATCCTGGTCGGACGTATCCATCGGCATGGGGAAGCGATCGTGCGCATCCTCGGCGCTCATGTCGTCAACCAGCTTCACGCCCGGAGCGGCAGCCAGCGCAGCACGGGCCTCGTCAACCGTAATGTCGCGCTCAAACTCAAGCGTAATGCTCTCGGAGTGCGAGCGCAGCACGGGCACGCGCACGCAGGTGCAGTTCACGCGCAGCTCGGGCAGGTGCATGATCTTGCGGCCCTCGTTTTGCAGCTTCATCTCCTCGGAGGTAAAGCCCTCCTCCTTGACGCCGCCAATCTGCGGAATCAGGTTGCTCGCCAGCTGGGCGGCAAATGCGCGCGGCTCGGGAATCTCCTCGCCGCGGCCCAGGGCGGCCAGCTGAGCCTCGAGCTCGGCCATACCGGGGGCGCCAGCACCCGAAGCCGCCTGGTACGTCGAGACGATCATGCGCTTCACGCCAGCGAGCTGATGCAGCGGCCACGTGGGAACCAGGCCGATAATGGTCGCGCAGTTGGGGTTGGCGATAAGGCCGTGATGCCACTTGATGTCGTCGGCATTGATCTCGGGCACAACCAGCGGCACCTCGGGATCCATGCGGAAGGCATGGCTGTTGTCGACTACGACGGCGCCGCGCTTGACGGCCTCGGGCAGCAGCTCCTTCGCGATATCGTCGCCGGCGGCTCCGAGCACAATATCACAGCCCTCAAAGGCCTCGGGGCAAGCCTCTTCGATCACGATCTGCTCGCCGCGGAACTCAACGGTCTTGCCCGCGGAGCGTGCACTTGCCAACAGCTTGAGCTTGCCGACCGGGAACTCCTGCTCGTTGAGGCACTCGAGCATCTGGGTGCCCACGGCTCCCGTCGCGCCCAAAATAGCAACCGTGTACTGTTTCATGCTTCCCCCTTTAAAGGTTTTGGCTTTTGCCCGCACGCCGAGCAGGCTGATTATTGTTGCCAGTGTATACAAGAACGGGGCAGGCACGAAACCCGCCCCGTCGAAACGAAACCGAAACGAAACGCCCCGCGCTAGATTTTTGGCACTTGTCCCAAAAATCCACCGGGATAGCAGCTACTTGTGGAGCGCTGCCAAGGTGGGATCGGCCGGCGCAGGAGCCTCCAGGTCGGAGACCTTCACAATGCCGTTCTCATCGGAGAAGGCACGGTAAATGGTCTGAATCGCCAGGTCGAAGTCCTTCTCCTCGACACCGATAATGATGTTGATCTCGTCGCAGCTCTGCGAAATCATACGCACGCTCACGCCAGCCTGGCCAAGCATGCCAAACAGGTGGCCCGAGATGCCGGCACGACCGCGCAGGTTACGGCCGACGGTCGCGATAAGTGCCAGGCCCTCGACAACCTCGATCTCGAGCGGCTCGACCTCCTGCTGAATGTCGCCCACGAGCGAGTACAGTGAATCGTGAACGTCCTGCTCCTGCACCACGGCGCCAAAGCGGTCGACACCGGTGGGCATGTGCTCGACGGAAACGTCATAGCGCTCGAACACCGAAAGCGCACGGCGCATAAAGCCGACGCGGGGCTTGGTGCGGTCGCGGGCGACGTTGATGGCGACAAAACCGCGCTTGCCGGTCACGCCGGTAATGATGGGCTCCGCCTCGCCTTCATCAGCCGTCTCGCTAATGATGGTGCCGGGGTCCTGCGGCGCATTGGTGTTCTTGATGACCAGCGGAATGCCTGCCTCGCGCACGGGGAACACGGCTTCCTCGTGCAGGACGCTTGCGCCCATGTACGAAAGCTCGCGCAGCTCCTCGTAGGTAACGCGCGCAATGGGCTGAGCCTCCGGAACAATACGCGGATCCGCAGAATAGAAACCCGAGACGTCGGTCCAGTTCTCGTAAAGGTCGGCGCCCAGGCACTTAGCCAAAATCGAGCCCGAGATATCGCCGCCGCCACGATCGAGCAGCTTGATCTGGCCCTCACGCGTCGCGCCGTAGAAACCGGGCATAACAAAGCCGCCCTGCTGACCGTACTCCTGCACCAGCTCGGAGGTGCGGTTCATGCTGAGCGTACCGTCGTGATGGAACGCAACGACCGTCGCAGCATCCAGGAACGGCAGGCCCAGATACTCGGCCATCAGGCGAGCGGTGAAGTACTCGCCGCGGCTCACGAGCTCCTCGGTGGAGTAGCCGCCCGAGCGGGCGCGCTCGGCAAAGGCCGCAAACTCTTCGCGGATGGGATAGGTGAGTTCCAGCTCGTCAGCGATATCAAAGTAGCGCTGGCCAATGTCCTCGAGTAGCTCCTCGCACGACACGTGGTACTTAACGTGCGCGTTAACCAGGTAGAGCAGGTCGGTCACCTTGGTGTCGCCCTTAAAGCGGCGACCGCAGGCGGAAACCACCACAAAACGGCGGGCAGGGTCGGCATCGACGATGGCCTTGATCTTCTTGAAGTGTTCGGCGTCGGCGACCGACGAGCCGCCAAACTTGGCAATTTTTATCATGGCGTGGAGGTTACCTTTCTAAAAGCCTCTGCAAACCTGTTTTGCGCGCTCTGATACCATGGTTTCACCGATTGGGACCAAGGCATCCGAGGAGCAGTGTTATATGGGAACTTATCATAGTACACGAGGACGCACTTTATCATGCTCAAGTAAGGTGGCAATCCGCACCGGCATAGCTCCCGACGGGGGTTTGTTTGTCTCGGACGAGCTTGGCACCCAGCAGGTCGATATCAGCTCGCTTGCAGATAAATCGTACTTTGAAATCGCTCAAAATGTGTTGGGAATGTTACTGAACGATTACACGGACGAAGAAATTTCGGCCTGTGTGAATGAGGCTTACCGCGGTACGTTTGCAAGTGATGAGGTCACGCCACTCGTCAAACTCGACGCAGCGCCGGGCACCGACGCTCCTCAAACCTATGTGATGGAGCTCTTTGGCGGTCCGACGAGCGCCTTTAAGGACGTCGCTCTGCAGATGCTCCCCCGCCTGATGGCCCGAACCTCCGCCAAGGACGGCGGCGCCGAGCGCATCATGATCGTCACCGCCACGTCGGGCGACACAGGCAAGGCGGCACTCGCCGGCTTTGCCGACGCCCCGGGCACGGGCATCACCGTCTTTTATCCCGAGGGCAAAGTCAGCCGCGTGCAGAATCTGCAGATGTCCACACAGGAGGGCGATAACGTCGCCGTCTGCGGCATCCGCGGCAACTTTGACGACGCCCAGAGCGCCGTCAAGCGCATCTTTGCCGATAAGGAGCTTGCCGAGCGTCTGGAGGCCGCAGGCACGGTGCTTTCGAGCGCCAACTCCATCAACGTCGGCCGTCTGGTACCGCAGGTCGTCTACTACTTTGCCGCCTATGCGCAGCTGTTGCGCGCCGGCGCCATCAAGGCTGGCGATGCCGTGGAGTTCTGCGTACCGACCGGCAACTTTGGCGATATCCTGGCCGGTTACTATGCCAAGCGCATGGGTCTGCCCGTCGCCAAGCTCATCGTCGCGAGCGACAAGAACAACGTGCTGGCTGACTTCCTGAGCACCGGCGTCTACGACCGCAACCGCCCGTTCTTCACGACCATCTCGCCTTCGATGGACATCCTCATCAGCTCTAACCTGGAGCGCATGCTCTACTTCCTGTCCGATGGCGACTGTGAGCTCGTTGCCGGCCTTATGGAGCAGCTGGCGCGGACTGGTCGCTACGAAGTTCCCGCCGACCTGCTGGCAAAGATTCAGAGCGTCTTTGGCTGCGGTTGGGCCAGCGAGGACGAGGTCCGCGCCGCCATCAAGAGCTGCTGGGACGCGAACGACTACGTGATCGACCCGCACACCGCCTGCGGCTATCACGTCTTTGAGCAGGTCGCTCCCGCCGAGGGCGCCAAGGCCCGCGTGCTGCTTTCGACCGCCAGCCCCTACAAGTTCCCGCGCGCCTGCTGCGGCGCCCTGGGCCTCGACGTTCCCGAGGACGACTTTGAGGCCATGCGCGTGCTCGAGCAGGCAACCAACACGGTTGCCCCGGTCCAGCTCGCCGAGCTCGAGTCCAAGCCCGTCCGCTTCGAAGATGTCTGTGACGTCGATGAGATGGCGAGCTACGTCGAGTCTGCAGCAAAACGAATGAGCACCAACTAGATCCCTTATTAAGCGCCGGCGAAAGCCGGCGCACCTTCTTTTATCAGATAACCCCCGGGATGATGACGAACGTGCACAGCGTGCCTGGCTGTTTAGTTCGTCGCGAGTTCCGCACGCAAAGGAAAGCACTTAATGTGCTTTCCGTCTTGCGCAGGACTGTCCGAGCAGCGAACTAAACAGCCAGGCACGCCAGGAGGACCCACATGATCAAGATCACTGTCCCAGCAACAAGCGCCAACCTAGGCATCGGCTACGACACCCTCGGCATGGCCGTCAGCCTCTACTCGCACTTCACCTTCGAGCGCGCCGACAAGCTCACCATCACGGGCTGCCCCGAGGAATTCCAAAACGAGAACAACCTGGTCTACGTTAGCTTTGTCGATGCACTGGCCGCATGGGGCGAGCCGGCCTTCCCCGTCGCCATCGACATTCAGACTGACGTTCCCGTCGCCCGCGGCCTGGGTTCCAGCTCCACCTGCGTCGTCGCTGGCATCATGGCGGCCGCCGCGCTGACGGGCCACACCGTCGACCGCGCCGAGCTCGTCCGCATTGCCACCGAGGTCGAGGGCCATCCCGATAACGTCGCCCCCGCTATCCTGGGCGGCGCCGTCTGCTCCTTTACGCCGACCGATTCGCTCCCCCAGTGCCTGCGCTACGAGGTGAGCGATCGCCTGCGTTTTATTACCGTGATTCCTCCCTACGAGGTGCATACGAGCGAGGCGCGCAAGGTCGTGCCGCAGGAGGTTCCGCTCTCCACCGCCGTATGGCAGATGGGCCGCATCGCCGGCATGACGCGCGGTCTTGAGTCCGGCAACCTCGACTTGATTGCCGCCGCCAATGACGACCGCATCCAGGAACCCTATCGTCGCCGTCTGATTCCCGACTACAACGCCGTGCGCGACACCTGCCTTAACGGCGGCGCCAAGACCATCTGGATCAGCGGATCGGGCTCGACCCTTATGGCTGTGACCGACGACACCATCGTGGCAAAGTTCCTGCAGGTCAAGCTGCGCGAGCAGTTCCCTAAGTGTGATACGCATATTCTGACATGCGACACCGAGGGCGCTCAAATCGAGTACCTGTAGACATCGCCGATCGGTCTGTCCGGGCCACCCAGGGGCATCCCCTTAAAAACGTCCTCGCACTTGAGGCCCGCTTATCCTGCTCCTTCGGAGCTGCGGATAAGCGGGCCTCGTGCTGCGGAATATTTTTAAGGGGATGCCCCTGGGTGGCCCTATGGCAACGTGGCGAGCGATGTCTACAGGGACCCACGCTTTGAAGGGGCGCCGGGCTGATAATTTGGCTCTTTATTGGGGAGGGCTCTTGCTAGGCTGGGGCACTTATTAGAGGCAGGCTTCGGCGATGCGGCGCTTGAGTTCGTCGATGCCGGTGCCGGTCTGGGAGCTTGTGATGATCACGTTTTCGGCAGGGACGTTGAGCTGCTTTTTGATAGCTGCAGCTTGGCGGGCCTGCTGGGTGCGGCTGAGCTTGTCGGCCTTGGTGAGGCAGACGATAAAGTTGAACTCGTTGCCCTGCAGGTAGTCGATCATGTCATGGTCGAGCTTACTGGGGTCATGGCGAATGTCCACTAGCGACACAACCAAGTTAAAGCTGCGCTCGGAGTCGAAGAAGTCGCCGATGAGCTCGGCCCAGCGGTCGCGCTCGGCCTTGGAACGACGGGCGAAACCATAGCCCGGCAGGTCCACAAAGTGCACGTCGTCGGCCTCGAAGAAATTGATGTTGCTCGTCTTGCCCGGCGTGCTCGAAACCTTCACCAGGTTCTTGCGGCCAAAGAGCTTGTTCATAATGGACGACTTGCCCACATTTGAGCGGCCAACGAAGCTCACCTCGGGACAGGTGGACTCGGGGATCTGCGAAACCTTGCCGTAGCTGGCGACGAACTTGGCAAGCTGGTAGTTAATGGAATCGGCCATGGACACTCCTTGGTCGTAGGTTCTTACAAAAAAAGCGCGTTAATAGATAGCAGCGATACGGCGAACGATATCGAGCGTAATGCCACTCGCGGTGCGGGCATACTCGAACAGGTCAAACTCGCGGTCGCAAATCGCATCGTACGCCTCGTCACAATTATCGCTGATAGCGCGCAGCACCAGGCAATCGACACCATTTTTGGTTGCGATATGGGCAATTGCCGCGCCCTCCATGCCGACACAATCGGCATGCGTCGCCTCGATGGCATCATTGCGCATAGCGGCGCCCGTCACAAAGCGGTTACCCGTGGCAATCGTGCCGACCAGGAACTGCTTTGCGCCCTCGTTCGAAGCGGTCGCATTTGTCGAAGCATCAACAAACCCACGCTCAGCAAGCACATCGGCGGCAATATCGACCAGCGCAGGCGTCGAGACAAACTCCTCGAGCCCCGGTGCAGACTCGGCGATAAGCGCGGTATCGGTATCTAGATAGCGCAGGCATTTGCCAATGACGACATCGTCGATATGGAGCTTGGGATTCAGGCCACCTGCGATACCAGAAAACACAACTGCCTGTGGAGCATACTTGCTAATGAGGTGCTGTGTTGCGGCGGCAGCGTTTACCGTGCCCATACCCGCCGTCGTGGCGACAATCGACAGGCCGTCGAGCCCGCCGGTCACAACGTTCAAGCCCGCCTCCTGTACCATGCAAACGTTGCTCAACTCTTCCTTAATCTGCATGATCTCTTTTTCGAGCGCACCGATAATCGCGATGGTAGCCATGCCATTCCCCAAACCTATACGAAATTCTCAACCACGGTATGGTACCAGCATTTTGTTTGACCTCGTCAAACGAACACGTTAGGCCAGCGCAGCTCGCGTATCAAAGAATATCTTAGCAATCGCAGCCACCAGCTCACTCGAGCGATCACTCCATGGCATCGATGTCATGATGCTCATAATGTAGGTGTCGCCATCGACATCGATGAGGCCCGCATCGCATGTCGAATAGCAACCATCCTCGCTAATCCAGCCGGCCTTGTTGCGCACCAGGGCTTGGTCGTCCGCAATGCCGTCGCGGATAAAGGACCGGGTCGTAGAGGCCAGAAGGCCCGACAGCCATTGCGACGTCTCGCTATCACAGCTCAAATACTCGCTCATCTCGCGCCACAACTTGGCCGAGGTGCGCGGGCAATAGGTGGGAAAATCACTCATCGGATCGAGTGCGGTATCGTAATCGATGCCAAGACTGGCAATCCAATCCTCGTAACCGACACGGTCAAACGCCGCGCGTAACGCAATAAACGAATCGTTGTCCGAATTAACGACCGCGGCATCGATCAGGTCGCGCACCGTCTGCCAACCCATGTTGTAGCCACCATAGGTGCCAAGGGAATCATCGAGTGAAACCTGACCCGTCTCGACCAGAGATTCGCAGATGTACAACGCATAGAGCGCCTTATAGCTACTCGCACCGTAAACCTCGACATCGGGGTTATACGTCACGCCCTTGCCGCTTGACAGGTCGTAGAACACCACACCCACATCGCCTAGCTCCTGCGCCCGACTCAGGGCATCCTGGAGCAAGGCAAGGCTCTCATCCTCCAAGGTAGGAGTCTTGTTATCCACCAACGAGAAGGTCCGAACGGTATCACCCGAAGGGATATCGTTGAAGTCCGCCTTCGAAAGTCTCGTCTTGAGATCTGCCGACGCTTTGGACTTTGAAACCTTCTCGTTTTGCGTCTGTACCGTTGACGCATCTGAGTGTGCCATTCGCTCCGACGCGTAGGTTTTGACGGTAATTCCGAGGATAATAACCGCCAACGTTAGCATCCCAATGGCGGCAATCTTCGTCACGCGGATGCGAGCGTCAGCAAGGCCACGCGAAGGCGTGCCCTTCGTCTCATATCTGCTGCCATGCTGCGGCACATACTCGTCCCGCGATGCGTTGTTTCGCACGTGGTCTCCTGACTGCTACCGTTTATATACGAGCAGCATAATACCGAGCAGGCATTTCTTTCCAAAGATATTCAGCAGCGTTTAAGGTGTCTTTAAAGAAACCACAAGCGTATTTATCCAAATGGCACGATTCTGTTGCGCATCTCTGTCCAAAACGCAGTTGCGGTGAAATAGTTCCTGTTTGGGCGGCATAAGCCGAAAAACAAGAACTATTCCACCGCAACTTGACGGGGCTCTTTGGCAATCAGCTTGGTGTCCGGGGGCACTCATTTAAGTCTGTCCCCAATGAGTGCCCTTGGGGGCGAAAATGGATCGCTAGCCGATGGCGTTTTTGAGTTCCGCGCGGCGCTTTTTCATGCCCGTCATGACGGCGCTGCGCAGCTCGGGCATGCGCGCGGTATCCATCTGTGGAACGCCCTCGAGCTTATAGGGAATGCCCAATTGCTCGTACTTGACGACACCCATCGTGTGATACGGCAGCATTTCCAGGCCCACCACGTTGTGCCACGGGGCGATGAGGCGGCCGAGCGCCTCGCACTCCTCAACCGTATCGGTAATGCCCGGCACCACCACGTGGCGGATAACGACCTTAATCTTGCGGCGCGCAAGCTCATCACCAAACGCCAGAATGCGTGCGGGATCGCAACCGGTCAGCTTTTTATGCTCGACGGGATCGGCGTGTTTAATGTCGAGCAGCACCATATCGGTCTCGTTGAGTACGGCATCGAACTTCTCGGGATGCGCGGGATCGAACGCATAGCCGCAGCTATCCAAGCAGGTGTGCACGCGACCATCGGGGTTGTTGTGCATGGCGCGGAACAGGTCGGCCAAAAACTCAGGCTGCAGGAGCGGCTCGCCGCCGGATACCGTAATACCACCGCTGCGGTAAAACTCATGGTTGCTCTGGAACTCGTCCATCAGGTGCTCGACGGTCACCATGGTGCCGCCGTTCACCGACCAGGTATCGGGGTTGTGGCAATACGCACAGCGCATGGGGCAGCCCTGAACAAACACCACAAAGCGGATGCCGGGTCCATCGACCGTCCCCATCGTCTCAATCGAATGCACGCGGCCCAGGGCAAACGCAGAGTCCTCGGGACGAGCGTCCACACCCTCGAGCGTCATCTCAGCCATTCCCGCTACCTTGCCTCTCATTGGTTTTAGCTACATAAATGCCAGAGTCATTCTAGCCCATATGCATGATGGCGAAACGGTTTAGCGGTCAATTGGGTTGTTCTATTTGGCCCCACGCAAGAGCGGCGGGAAGGTTGTCGCAACCCGCCCGCCGCCGAGGCAATAGAAATCGATAGACGCCAGGCCTTACGCTTTAAGCGTGAGCACCGCACCGAAGGCGGTCGGGCCGCAATGGCTCGAGATGACGCCACCGACCTGAGTCCAGGTAACGTCCTTAAAGCCCAGGTCGTGCGCATAGACTTCCATGTCGTCGCGCAGCTCCTGGGAAAGGCCTACCGAATACGCCAGGCCAATGTGCGAGTAGTCAATCTCGCCCTTCGCAACCATGTGGTCAATAAAGGCGCGGGCGCACTTGAGCATAGAGCCGCGGAACTTCTTGGTCGCCACAAACTTACCGCCCGTTACCTCAATGCAGGGCTTAATCTTGAGCAGGTGGGCGCCAAGGAATGCCACGTTGGACAGACGACCGCCTGCCTTAAGGAAGGCCAGGTCGGTAGGAACAAAGCCCAGCAGCACACGGTCCATGACGGAATTCGTAAAAGCAAAGATCTCGTCGACGGTGGCATCGGGGTGAGCCTCGATGTATTTGGCGGTCTCGACGACAACGAGCGACTGGCCCACCGAGACAAAACGCGTGTCCATGGAGAACACGTAGTCGCGCCCCTGGGCCGCAATCTTCGAGGACTGATGCGAACAGGTCGTGGCCTCGGAATACGCGAGATGCAAAATGGTCGCGTCGGGCTGCTCGGCGTGAATGCGGTCGTACACGTGAGCAAAATCCGCAGGCGCACAGCCACTGGTCTTGGGCATCACGCCAAACTCGTTGCAGCGCGAATAAATCTCGAGCGGATCGATCGAACCGTCCTCGACGGTCTCGTCACCAATCGTAACATGCATGGGCACGCGCACGATGCCGTAGCGCTCGCAGAGCTCCGGCGTCACATCCGACCCAGACTCAACCACGATTACGTACTTGCCCATTATTATCACGACCCATCTCAACATTGGCTTTTCAATACATGGCACGCGCCGCCGCACTGTTGCACAACAGCGTCCAAGCGCCAAAGAGACGCCGCCCCTTGCACACAACAAAGGACAGCGTCTCCCTGGAAAACTCCGTGCTTATCTAGGATTCCACACGGTTTATTAAGGAGGGTTACTTATTCCGCAAACGGTCGCTATATGCGGTAAGCGGTAGTTGGCCGCGACAACTGCGACACATTCCGTCCAGTAAATCCAATCGTGCTCCACGCACGGTTAATGCACGAGGCGGTAGAAATTCATCGATGCCGCACCCTCGGCGTGCAGCTCCATCGCCGGAACCGCCGGCGAATAGGTACGGCTCGTAAGTGCCGCCTCGCCGCCATTTGCAAAAATCTCGACCATCGTAGTGTCCGAAAGCACGCGTAGGTCGCGAAGCTCGCCGAGCTCAATCGACCTCTGGTCGCGCCCATAGCCTTCGTCACCCATATCGAGGGTAAGCATCCCGTCCGTATAACGCACAAAGACACCCTTGCGGATTTCGAGCTCGACCATCTTGGCGCCCTCGCAGGAAACCACAAGATCAAACAGGCGGCCCGGCTCCTCAACGGTTTCACCGCCTGTCGCGCGAACGCAGTCGCCGCGCATCCTCCCAATCTCGTGCGCCGGCTGCTGGCAGAGCTTACCATCGCGCATGCTCAGCTCTCGCGGCACCGTCAACGCGCACTGCCACCCGCGCGCCACCGTCGGGTTTTCCGCCGTCGCATCGGGGCAACCCGACCATCCGATCATCAAACGCCGGCCTGCAGCATCCTCAAAGGACTGCGGTGCGTAGAAATCAAAGCCGGCATCGACCATCGGGGGCATGCCCTGCCCGGTGATCTTAAAACTCGGCGCCTCCCAATCGGCCTCGATAGGGAACCACACGCACTGATGCGGATTGCGGTAACGCCAACCATCGGCAGGCACACCCTGCGGACAGCAAACGAGAATAAGCTCGCCATCAAGCTCAAACAGATCAGGGCACTCCCACATAAAGCCAAACTTCTCGCCCAGCTCAATGCGCGTCGCATAGCTCCAGACCCCTAAATCACGCGAAGTATAGACAAGCACGCAGCCACGGTCGTCTTTCGTACGAGCGCCCAGAACCATGTAGTAGATACCATCGTGCTCAAGGATCTTGGGGTCGCGCACGTGCGTACCGATATCGTCGGGGTAATCGACCGGTCCAACAGCTATGCACTTCTCGCCCAATTCGTCGGGATTCTCGGCAACCATATGAATCTGGTTTTGCTCACGGCCCGTCAACACGTAGTCGTAATCATCACGGTCAAAATGCTTGACGTTGCCGGTATAGAAGTAGTGAATCTTGCCATCGCGTACAAAGGCAGAACCAGAATACGCTCCGCTCGAATCCAAATCGGAATCGGGGAACAGCGCGGGGCCGTGATTCTCGTACGTCACAAAATCCTTTGTCGTCAGATGGTTCCAAAGCACTGGACCGCCATGCGCAGCATCGAATGGATCGTATTGGTGATAGATGTGATACGTATCACCGATCTGCACCAAACCGTTGGGGTCGTTGAGCCAGCCAAGCTCAGGCTCCACATGGAACAGGAGCCTATCGGGGTCGGACGCGACGCGAGCCGCCGTCTCATCCTGTCCGGCTCGCCACTGCTCATAGTCCGCGCGTGTCACCTTATTTTTTTGATTAAACATCGCCGTTGACTTTCTCGTCTATGGGGAAGGACGTTCGACTCACACGAGTCGAACGCCCTTCCCCAAATGGACTTATCCTCAGATTACGCTGAACGGCTCAACTAGAAGCTAACGTCGAAGCCAGCGCCAGCGCCCTCTTCATCGGTGGTCGGCACGCCCTTTGCCTTGTTGTAGGCAAAGATCAAGACGATTGGCACGATGAAGGCGATGAGATTGCCAGCCACATACCACACGAGCGTCTCGGGCGTGACGATGAGCAGGCCAAGCACTCCGGTCAGACCCTGACCGATGGCGCGCACCTCAAAGAGCTTCACGAAGGCACCGCCGCAGCCTGCACCGATGCAAGCGCAGACGAACGGAATGATCGAGTAGCGCATGTTTGCAGCAAAGATTGCGGGCTCGGAGATACCGACCAGCGTCGGGATAAAGGACGACATGCAGATGTTGCGCTCTTTGGAGTGCTTCTTGTGAATGAGATACATGCCGATGGCGCCGCCGCCCTGGGCGATGATGGAAACCGACCAGATGGCCTGGATGTAGTTGAAGCCGGTCGTGGCAACGAGGTTGGCCTCAATACCCTGGATGAACTGATGCGTACCGGTAACGACGAGCGGCTGCAGGAACGCGGCGAAGACAAAGGCGCCAAAGACGCCCATCCTGTTGTACAGGACATCGATTACGCCAGCGAGGACGTCGCCGATCAGGTTGCCGAGCGGGCCGAACACGGTGAACAGGGCAACGTTAGCAAGAATCAGGGTAACGGTCGGGACAAAGACAAACGAGACGACCTCGGGGATGTACTTCTGGGCAATCTTTTCGACCTTGGCCATAAACCAGGCAGTCAGAATTGCAGGGAATACGCCGCCCTGGAAAGCAACCATGGGAATGGAGAGCGGACCAAAGTTCCAGTACTCAGCACCCGTCGGGTCCATAACGAACGTGTTGCGGTTCATAAGGCTCGGGTGAACCATGACGATACCGACGAGGATGCCCAGAATCGGGTTACCGCCAAAACGCTTGACTGCGCTGTACATAACCAGGACAGGCAGGTAGTCGAACGTGGTGGCGATAATGGCAAAGAAGCTTGCGAGGTTCTTGAGGAACTCGCTGTGATCGGCGAGGCTACCTTCCATGCCAAAGAGGCCGTTGGCAACGATCAGCGACTTAAGGCCGATGATGATAGCAGCGCCGACGAAGGCGGGAATGATGGGGATAAAGATGTCCGAGAATACCTTGAGGACCGAGAAGAACTTGCCCTTCTTGTCCGCCTCGGCGCCCTTGACCTCGGAAGCGCTAATCTCCTTAACGCCCGTCAGGGCCATAAACTCATCGTAAACCTAGTTGACGGTACCGGTACCGAAAATGATCATGAGCTGGCCGCTGTTGTACAGCACGCCCTTGACGCCATCGATGTTCTCGAGCTCGGCCTTGTTGTATTTGCTCGTATCCTTGAGCACCAGACGCAGACGGGTCACGCAATGCGTGGCGCCCTCGATGTTCTCCAGTCCGCCGACGTTGTCGACGACTTGCTGGGACACTGCCTTGTAGTCCATGTTCCTCTCCATTCCTTTTCTAAATCATAAAACGGTTCGTTGCCGCTACAGAGACGCGATCGTTGCGTTTGCGCACTTGAGCGCACCGTCGGTGACGGTAAGCGCCACACCCTGGCCCTGCTTGTTGCAGAAGCGAGCGTTGAGCGCAACATCATCGACAAAGATGGTCGCGATGTCGTCGTCGACGACCAGACGCACATGGTGAGTGCCCTCGCCCTTAAAGAACAACGGACGCTCGAGGCCCATGTTGTTGACCTGGAACCACGGGTACTGGGGAGCCGGCGTGAACTCGAGCTTGCCCTCGCGCAGGTTGGCGCGGAACTCATAGGCAAGACCGGTCTCGGCGTCCTCGGCGAACTTGACCGAGAAGCCGGCAGCGTTACCGCCGAGCTCAATGTCGGCATCGAGCAAGTAGGTGGAGCCGGCATCCGCGGCGAGCACCTGCTCGACCTTGCCCGACTCGCAGGAAAGCTCAAAGGTCTCGACTGCCTTAGCCTCGCCGAAGGCGCCAAGCATGCTGTCGGGGAGCTTGGTGCCGAGCGTTCCGTCGGCACGCTGAACGATCTCGAGGGGCATAAAAGTGCCACCCCACAGGTAAGAGCTGGGGTCGCCGCCCTCGTCGCGCGTCGGGACCCAACCAAAGAGAACGCGGCGCTCGCCATCGAATGCGGTGCGAGCGGCGTAGTACGCGCGGCCGTCGAAGGAGTCGTCAGCGGGGGTAATCCAAGGACCGTTGATGGACTTGGACATGCGGTAACGGGTCTTGTTGCCGTCGCTGTACTCGGAAAAGACGAGGTACCACCAGTCGCCCATCTTAAAGAGATCAGGCATCTCAAACATGGTGTACAGGCCCGGATTCCACCAGTCGCCCTGGAACTCCCAGTTGGTCAGATCCTTGGAGGTGAACTTGACCAGGCGGCCGGTCATCAGACGCTTGTCCTCGCCCACACGCGTGCCGAGGATGAGCATGTACTCTTCGTTCTCCTCATCCCAAAGCACAAAGGGATCGCGCCAGTTGCGGTCATCGTAACCCTCCTGGGGCGGAAGCAGCGTCTCGGCGATGTTCTTCTCCCACTTGACGGCGTCGTCGCTCGTTGCGTGAAGAAGAACCTGCTTCATCAAACGTGCGCGGACCTTATCGCGATTGCAACCAGTGTAGAGCGCATGGTACTTGTCGCCCACCTTAAACACCGTGCCGGCATAAATGTACTGGTCGACTTCCTCGTCGCCGCCGCGCTCAAGGCTCTCGCCAAAGTCCTTGTAGTTGACGAAATCCTTGGTCGTAGCGAGTGCCCAGCCAAACGGCTCTCCGAAAGGTTCGGGGTTACGCGTGTCACGCTGATGATAGAGATAGAACGTGCCGTCCTCGCCGTACGGCATGATGTCGCCTACCCAAATTCCCTCAGGCTGGTAATACACCTTGTGCATCCGAGACTTCCTTTCCACGACATACTAACTCGGTACAATGGCAAGATATGTCAATCGTTTTCATATGTCAAACGTTTTCACGCCAATACGTCTTTTCGCAGTTCCAGTCGTCGGCAAACGGTTGACATATGCCGGTGAACGGTCATCAGAGGCGTTTGAGGAATTCTTTTGGCACGGGATGAACTACGCGGTTTTGCCCTCAATGAGTTCAACGGGGAGCTTGATATTCGATTCGGGATTATCGCCGTTAATAAGAGCGATGATGGATTGCGCCGCGAGCTCTCCGATGCGATCGATATCTTGACGTACGGTTGTTAAGTCAGGCATAAACGTCATAGTTCGGCGAGCACCATCCGCGCCCACGACCTTAATATCGTCTGGAGCGCTCAAGCCGCGCTGCTTCATCACGTTGAGACAGATGGCCGCCATCGTATCGTCTCCCGCAAAGATGCCGTCAATATCGGGGTTCTCATCGAGGATCTTCGCAA
>CABQKL010000024.1 GCA_902464645.1 uncultured Collinsella sp. | reverse complement strand
CCATGGCCTCGGTGTTGCCCGTGCCGCTCCAGTAGACGACGGCGATCTTGCTCATATTGAGTCCTTTCGGTTGTGCGGCGTGCGGCCGCGGTTTGTATGTTCTATCGGGCTGCCTGGGCAAGTTTTGCCAGGCTGTGGCCCTGCTGATAGATATGGGTAAGGTATTGCGTGCATGCGCGATAGGAGTCAAAGGTCGTAAGCGCCTGTTCGACGTTCGTGTATACCTTCCAGGCGCCAAAGACCTTATAGTTTTCGCCGTGTTGGACGATAAACTGATGGACATCTTCGTAGGGATAGCCCAAAAAATAGCCAATTTCGTGGGGGAACTCGCACGTGTACCCCGTATCGCAGTGCCTATTTCGCGCGAGTGCGCAGACACTGCTGTCATAGGCGCTTTCTGCGGCATTGCTGCTTGCCAGCGTGATGCGCGCGGCGAGATGCACCAGGGATGCGGGCAGGTTGTGGACATCGTATCCTTCGGCGACAAGAGCCGTCGCGGCGCGGGGGTCGGAGAGATATCGCATAAGGTCCGCAGGTCGGTACACATAGATGAGCGCTCCGCAGGGGCGCCAGACCAAAACGCTCATATGGATCCCGAGCGGCTGGAGCTCGCGGTTGCATTGGGCTATGACGGCGAGCAGGCGAGAGCGTCGCTCTTCGATTTGAGCGATGCCGAGTTTTCCGTTTTGGTTGGCGTAAACGCCGGGATAGGTAAAGAGCGAAGCCGGCTTGATACCTGCGAGCGTAGGGGAGCAGTTGCGCACGACAGCCGTTTGGTATGTTGGGATGTCGATGGTTCGAGTCACGTTGCCCCTTTCGATCCCTCACTTGTTAGCCTAGGAAAACTTATACACGAAAGGAAGCCATGGTCAACAAAAAAGTTTGAAGAGGGAAACTAATTGACCGAACGGACATGATTTTGGGTTAAGATGGGGACACCCCATGGGGGTATCTAGATAGTGCTACTTGAAAGGGGAACGCATGAGCGACTTGCTCAACCCTGCGAATCTCATCGTGCTGGCCGTCATTGCCGTCGGCATGTTTTTTGGACTGCGGCGCATTGCCGCTTCGACACACGGGAAGAGTTGTTGCAGCGATGGCGCGAGCGGCAAGAGGGCCAAAAAGGTTGTTGTGGTGGATACCGATGCATCGCACTATCCCTATAGCGACGAGCTGCTCATCGGCGGCATGAGCTGTGACGGCTGCGCTCAGAACGTAGCCAATGCCCTCAATACGCTTGATGGCGTATGGGCTACGGTGACGTATGCGGACCACACGGCACGCGTACGCTCGAAGCGCCCGGTTGATCGCGACGCACTCGAGACGGCGGTGAGGGGCGCGGGCTATTACGTTATGAAAATGTAGGCATCGCCCTCTCCGGTGGGTACCGGCCTCCTGCCCATTGTGACTATCGGCATCCAAAAATTTGCGCAAAAAATAATCTTTAGATGCGGCAAAAGTGGAGTTTGGTGACGGTTTGCGCGGAATTCGCCACCAATCGAGCATCTATTAATCCGTCCAAAAAATTACAGGTGTATATTTATACGCTGATTATTGTTGTGCTCAGATTGCAATTAACCGTGGACAAAAATGAAGAATGCTAAAACTGGGCTTTAGGACAGGGGAGGCTATAGCCTTATGAGACGAGTGGGAACACTTGGCTTGGTGGCAGCGCTTGCCGCTATCTTGGTATCGCCGCTGCCGGCGCATGCCGAAGACACTTCGGGTGCCGTTACCTACAATGCGGGAAATGGGTATTCCTTTGAGAAGCTCTCGCATCCTACGGTAGGAACGTCGCAGCCGGATGGCATCGTCGACTACCAGGGTAACGGTGCCGTTGCCGTTCCGGGCGCCGATGGTAATACGGCCAACAACGAAGGCGATCGCGGCCAGAGCTACACTTGGGCGGCTGCGAGCTATGGTGACTGGCTTTATGTGGGCACCTGCTATGCGGCGATGGGCAACACGCTGACGCTCATGAACGGCACGCTGGGCGATTCCTTTGATGCCGAGACCATGCGCCTGACGCTGGAGGCCATGTTTAACGGCACCTTCTTCTATGGACAGCAGAAGGAGGACGGCACGGCCGACAAGGACAGCGGCGGTATCTTGGTCAAGATCAATACCAAGACCGGTGAGACCAAGCTGCTACTCTCTGAATCGCTCAACGGCGTCGGTCCTTTGTTCCGCAATGCCGTGAGCTATAAGGGCAAGCTCTATTTCTGTGGCAGCGTCAGAACCAATGGCGGCAAAAGCGGCCTGCCTGCTGTATATGAGATCGATCCTAAGACGGACGAGTTCAAAGTTGTCTATAAGGGCCTTTCGAGCATGCAGGATTACGGTGCTGCCTACAAGCAGGGCATTTCTACCGGTATCCGCGGCATGTGCGTCCATGATGGCCAGCTCGTCATCAGTAATGTGGGTAAAGACGCGAACGGTAATTTTGTGTCGACAATCCTGACGTCGTCTGACCCCTCGAAGGGCCAGGGCAGCTTCACCGAGATTGCTAACTCGGAGACGCTGTTTAACTATCCGGCGATTCGCTATAAGGACAGCATCTACGGCGGCGCCATTTGGGATATGGTCTCGTACAATGGCCATCTCTATGCGACCATCTGCACCGGTACGCCCGAGAACGCTCCCGATGATAATTCCATGCAGTCGTTTGCCATGGTCCGTGGCGACAAGAACGCCGACGGCAGCTATACGTGGACTCCGATTGTTGGCGACCAGGAGGCGGACGGTGCGAGGTACTGCTTTGGCATCGATCCTGCCCGCACCCGTTCTGGTGCTGCCAACCTCATCGTCTACAACGACTACCTCTATATCGGTGAATACAACGACGAGGAGATTGCTCTCGAGCGCATCCTGTTCAACAAATCCAACACCGAAGAGGGCGGCAAGAGCGGCATGGGTGGCGTTGACTGCTCGTTTGTGAATGCCAATCTTGAGCAGTCGGTCAGCATCTATCGCATGGACAAGGACGAGAACATGGAGCTCGTCGTTGGCGATTCCACCGACATGTTCCCCGAGGGCGGTATTTCCGGCCTGGCTTCGGGCTTTGGCCGAAACGAGAACCAGTACATTTGGCGCATGCAGAAGTTCGACGGCAAGCTGTATATCGGTACCTTTGATACCGCGAGCCTGCTTGAGCCGATCGGCCAGTTCTCCAATGGCGACATTATCGATATGACGCCCGAGGAGTGGAACTCTCAGGTTCAGCGTCTTAGGGACCTGCTCGATCACCTGCTCGACAAGAAATCTCCTGACAAGCCCATCGTTCCCGTGAACACGCTTGCGGACGATGATTCAAACGAGGCCGTCGAGGTCGATGATTCGAACGAAGCTGCCGAGGTTGATGATTCAAACGAGGCCGTCGATGTCGATGACGAGAAGACCGAGGTTGCTAAGGGCTTTGGCGATCTAAGCGATGCGCTGGAGGATGCCACGGGCGATCTTTGCGATCAGGCTTCGACGATGTCCCAGGACTTTGAGGACGACGCCGCTTATGTCCAGAAGATCGATGGCGAGATCGCGTACTTCAAGTCCTTTGCCGACCAGTATCAGGACATGCTCGATAGCTATGAGAGCCTGAAGCAGCAGTACGAGGATGCCTATGGCACCGAGCTGCCGGGCGATATTCAGGATGCGCTCGATAAGCTGCTGAGCGAGGAGAACCTCAAGAAGCTGCAGAGCGTGCTTACGTGCATGTACTACCTGCGCGATGCCGAGCGCGGCTTTGATATGTATGTGACCGAGGACGGCGTGAACTTTACGACGCTGACGACCAATGGCTTTAACGATCCGTATAACCATGGTCTGCGCACCTTTGCGGTGACCAACCAGGGTCTGTGCCTTGGTACCGCCAACCCGTTCTATGGCTGCCAGGTTTGGATCCAGCGCAAGGAGAATTCGGAGAATCCGATTGATCCCGGTACTCCGGATCCGACGAAACCCACCAATCCTTCGCAGCCGGGTGGCGGCGATCAGCCTGGTGGCAGCCAGACGGGCGGCAACGACCAGTCGAGCAGCACCACGACCACCGTCACGACGGCCACTAAGAAGACTCCGAAGGACGGCTCGCTGCCTCACGCTGGCGACTCGACCCTCACGCTGGTCTTGGGATTGCTGGTTGCAGCTGCCGCGGTGCTTGGCATTGCCCTCGTCTTGCGCAAGCGTTCTTGTCGCTAGGCGCGTCCGCGCAGCTCGATGTTTTTGATATCGTCGAAGTCGATGGCGATATCCCTGAGTTTGAGCAGCTTGAATGCGGATAACACTTCGTCGAGAATGCCCGTGCGGCTACGATAGCCGTACATATCGTAATAGGTGACGCGCACCAGGTCGCCGCGTTTGAGGCCCTCGAGCTTTTTCGAAAGCTCGAGGGCTTTTTCTTCCGTGAGTTCGCATTTGGGCTCAACAGTGATCTCTTGTTTGCGCACGAGCTCGTAGTATCCCGTGAGGGCGGCAAAGGGCATAAACTGTGCGGCACGGCCGGCACGGATGGCGCCGTTTGCGGTGAGCTTTGGGTCGGCGGAGCGACGTCTTCCCTCGGGGTCCGCTAGGCGTTCAAAAGGTGTCGGTGGCCGCATCGGCTGTTGTTGGGACTTAGGCACGATGTCCTCCTACCTGATTGTTGCGTTCGCGTGCGGTAGCGCCGGCGGTAAAGCTTAATCCCTTGACGAGTGCGTTCTTGCCGTACTTGCCCTTCACGGCCAGGACGGCGCGCGCCAGGTCGCGCTCGCGCTCATCGGCCTTAACATCGCTAAATAGATCGATGGTGGCAAATTCCTCGGGCACCAGATTGCCAAATCCTAGGTTGATGCGTTTGACCGGTCGTTTGGGATCGACGGTCTGCGCCCAGAGCTCATCGAAATAGCCCATGATCTTCTTAAACGAATTGGTGCGCTCGGGCAGCTTTCGCGAAGCGTTGGAGTGCGCAAAGAGTGCGGCATAGCCACCGCGCGGTTTGCCGCCATGCTCTCCCACAAAGATGCCATCGATTGCCTGAGCCTCGCGCACCAGGCGGCGCCGTTCGTCATCTCGCTGGACGGGCTTGGGCGCACGGGGCGCGAGCTCGGGGCCGGCGGTTGCGGCGGGTTCGATGCTCGACGTGCTCGAACGCAAATGCCCGCATCCGTCTACATATTGCGCTGTGCCGCTGGCGTCGAGGCGGCGTATGTCGGCGCGCTCGCTCGCGTAGCCTACAAAGAGCGAGATGCTGTCGCACACCACGTGCTTATCGACTAAGTCCAGCACAGCGTTGTCGACCATCTCGCGCAACACGGTGTAGGCTTGCTCATAGGCATAACCCTTCGATAGCACTTGCCCCGTGGTTGTTGAGGTTGCCTGCGGGCGATAGGCCTGAATATCGGCGATAGTTGTCGGCTCGCGCCCAAAGGCGTGGTCGATAAGATACTCGGCATTGACGCCGAGCTCGTCGTAGAGCAGGTTTTCGTCGAGCGCCGCGACGCCCATCAGATCGTAGACGCCGTATTTTTCGAGTCGTGCTGCCACGCCGGGCCCAATGCCCCAGATGTCGGTGATGGGGCGATGGGGCCAGATCTCCTTGCGAAAGGTCTCGTCGTCGAGTTTGCCGATGCGGCTGGGTACGTGCTTGGCGGTAATGTCGAGCGCTACCTTGGCCTGGAATAGGTTGGGGCCGATGCCAACCGTTGCCGTGATGCCGGTGCGCGCCAGGACCTCGTCGCGCAACATGCAGGCGAAGCCTTCAGCGTCGGTGTGATAGAGGTCCAGATAGGGTGTCACGTCGATAAAGCATTCGTCGATGGAGTAGACGTGCACGTCTTGCGGACTCACGTATTCCAGATAGATACCGTAAATTTGCGCCGACACCTCCATGTAGTGCTGCATGCGCGGTATGGCCTTGATGTAGTCGATGCCGTCGGGAATTTCGAACAGACGGCAGCGATTGTGTATCCCCAGGTCCTTCATGGCCTGTGTGATGGCGAGACAGATGGTCGTGCGCCCGCGCGATTCGTCGGCAACGACCAGGTTGGTGGTGAGCGGGTTGAGCCCGCGGTCAACGCACTCGACGCTAGCGTAGAACGTCTTAAGGTCGATGCAGACATAGGTGTGACGCTCGTGCCCCACGCGTCCTCCCATCAAACACATGTTCTTATCGAATACATGTTCGATAATACCCGCTTGTGCGGACATCGTCAAAACCTGTCCCTTTTTGGTCGGTCGCCGTTTGAGGGCGGATTGGCAACGCTCGCTGATTGTAGTCTTGACCTGCGCTAGAATAGTGGCATCTGAATGTCCGGGCGCATGGAGGCGTGCGCCCGTATGCTGAGGAGGACTTTATGGCAACTGTTGCCGCACCTATCGATGCTACGTCGACTGCCGCTTGGAAGGCGCTCGAGGCTCATCAGGAGAAGCTCGAGGCCGAAGGTATCGACCTCAAGGCCTGGTTCGCCGCCGATGCCGAGCGCGTGAACAAGCTGAGCTTTGACGCTGGTGACCTGCACTTCGATCTGTCCAAGAACCTTGTGACCGATGAGACCGTCAAGCTGCTGTGCGATCTTGCCCGCGAGGTGAAGCTCGAGGAGCGCCGCGACGCCATGTTCTCCGGCGAGCACATCAACACCACCGAGGACCGCGCCGTCCTGCACACCGCGCTGCGCCGCCCGGCAAGCGAGAAGGGCCAGCTCATCGTCGACGGCCAGGACGTCGTCGCCGACGTGCACGAGGTCCTCGACCGCATGTATGCCTTCGCCGAGCGCGTGCGCTCCGGTGAGTGGAAGGGCGTTACCGGCAAAAAGATCGAGCATCTGGTGTCCATCGGCATCGGTGGCTCCGACCTGGGCCCGGTCATGGCCTACGAGGCCCTGCGTCCCTACGCCGACGCCGGTATCGACTGCCGTTACATCTCCAACATTGACCCCAACGATCAGGCAGAGAAGCTCAAGGGCCTCGATCCCGAGACCACGCTCGTGATCATCGTTTCCAAGACTTTCACCACGCTCGAGACCCTCACCAACGCTCGCGAGGTCAAGACCTGGATGCTCGAGCAGCTCAAGGCTCAGGGTGCCATCGACGGTTCCGATGAGCAGAACGCCGAGGCCGTGGCAAAGCACTTTGTCGCCGTTTCCACCGCACTCGAGAAGGTTGAGGCCTTCGGTATCGACCCCGCAAACGCCTTCGGTTTCTGGAACTGGGTCGGCGGCCGCTATTCTGTCGACTCCGCCGTGGGCCTGTCGCTGATCGTCGTGCTCGGCCCCGAGCGCTTCCAGCAGTTCCTCGAGGGCTTCCACGCCATCGACGAGTACTTCTGCAACACGCCGCTCGAGAACAATGCCGTCGCGCTGATGGGTCTGCTCAACGTCTGGTACGTCAACTTCTTCGGTTCCAAGAGCCACGCCGTGCTTCCGTACTGCCAGTATCTGCACCGCTTCCCGGCCTACCTGCAGCAGCTCACCATGGAGTCCAACGGCAAGCATGTCCGCTGGGACGGCAGCGCCGTGACCTCCGACACCGGTGAGATCTTCTGGGGCGAGCCCGGCACCAACGGCCAGCATGCCTTCTACCAGCTGCTGCACCAGGGCACCGTGGTGGTTCCGGCCGATTTCATCGCCTTCGCCAACACTGCCAACCCTGCGACCGATAGCGGTCAGGACGTGCATGAGCTGTTCCTGGGCAACTTCCTGGCCCAGACCAAGGCGCTCGCTTTTGGTAAGACGGCCGATGAGGTGCGCGCCGAGGGCACGCCCGAGCAGATCGTCCCGGCCCGTTGCTTTGAGGGCAACCGCCCGACGACCTCGATCTTCGGTGACACGCTGACCCCGTTTGCGCTCGGCGAGCTCATCGCCCTGTACGAGCACATCACGTTTGTCGAGGGCACGGTCTGGGGCATCGACTCCTACGACCAGTGGGGCGTCGAGCTGGGCAAGCAGCTTGCCAAGCAGATCACCCCGGCCTTCCACGACGACGCCGCCAAGGCCGAGCAGGACGCTTCGACCCAGGCGCTCATCGAGTTCTACCGCGCTCACCGCAAGTAGTCGCTGCTGTTAACGCATTGCGCCTTATAGCCAGGGGCCCGTATCCCATCGGATGCGGGCCCCTTTGCTTTGCCGTGGTCCCGGGGCGCACGGCCTTTGTGGAACATCGCCGGGGCGCCGCGCGCTGCGAGAACCCTGCGCCTAGATCTCGGCCTCCGCATGGCCTCGCTGCGCCTCGGGCAGCTCCCCGTAGAGCGGATGGTCTTCGAGCCTAAAGCGCTCGACCTGTTCGGGAGTGCGACCGCGTACAAAGAGCCACGAGCGATCGATCGGCGTCGCCATGAGCGTGCTGGGGAGCGCGTCGGCGCGGTCGGAAAACACCCGGGCACTCTCTGGATCCTGGAATGCCAGCACCAGATGCGTGTCGCAGTTGCCCATGATGGAGCGAGCGCGTGCCTCGCCATAGAGCGCATCGAGCTGGTTGGTCGACTGCAGCAGCAGCGTTGCCCAGATGTTGCGGCTTCGGATAATCGAGAGCACGTTGTCGATCTGGGGGATCTGCAGATTTGCGAAGTCATCGAGCATAAAGCGCACGGGCATGGGCAGGCTGCCGTCGGGCTGCCTATCGGCCTCACGAATGAGGCCCATAAACGCCTGCGAAATAAAGAGGCCGGTCAGCGGATCGAGATTGCGGTCAATATCGCTTACGGTTACAAACAGGGCGCAGGGGGTGTGTCCCATGGAAGCGAAGTCCACCTGATGGCACTCACGATAGAGCTGTGCCGCACCGTCGAATCCCAGACACATGACCTTTTCGGCAAGGATGCCGACGATGCTCGCGTGCATGCGCTCGGCATTTTGCGTAATGGCGTAGCGCCGCCATAGCGAGAGGGCATAGCTTTGGGGGTCGGTCGTGATCAGGTCGTCAAACAATCGACCCGTGGCACCGTCCTGCAGGTGCTCGATCAGCTTGATGACCGAGCTGATCGTCTGCTCGTCGGCGGGTAGCTGTTCGGTGACGTAGGCGATAAGACACGACAGCAGGTTTGCCGCCGCATGATCCCAAAAAGGCTGGTTGTTGTCCTCGATGGGGCAGATGGCCTTTGCCACCGAGAGGATGTCCTGCTGGTTGGGCCTGCCGTCCGCCTTGCGGCGAATGTGCCTCAGGGGGTTGTAGCCGCAGCGCTCGATGCCGGGCGCAAGGGCCGGGACGGTGTTGAGGTCGGCGAAGTTGAGACATTGCACGCGGTAGCCGTGGGCTGCCAGCACGGGTCCCACTTCGCGACAGAGCGTGCCTTTGGTGTCGAGCACGATGTAGCTTGCGTTCATTTGCAGCAGGTTGGGCTTGAGGACGTTTCGGGTCTTGCCGGCTCCCGAGGGGCCGATCACAAGTGCATTGTTGTTGAGTCCCGTTTGGCGGGTGTCGCAGGAAAGCGTTCGATCCTTGGCGAGGATGGTGGACGATGCGGACTCAGATGCGGCGAGGTGGCTGGCGAGGTTAGACATGGGGACCTCCTTGGTGGTCGAGAGGATTTCGTGGGCAAAGCCGAGCTCGACGGCGCGCTCGGCCGAAAGGTAGGTGTCTTTTGCAGTGAGGGACTGGATGCGCTTGGGCGTGAGGCCGCTGCGTTCCGAGAGGATTTGCGTGAGGGTCTTGCGGGTCTGCATGAGACGCCGGCTGGTTTCCTGCAGCGCAAGTGCCGAGCCGCCTGCCCCCTGGGGGATCAGCGGGTCGTGAATCATGAGCTCTGCATGGGGCGCCATACGGCGATCGTCGCCGCCCATAAAGATCACGGCGCCCATGGACGCGGCGAATTCCAGGCAGACGGTGCGGATGGGGCACGATGCGAGGCGCATGGCGTCATAGATCGCAAGACCCGATCGCACGCTTCCGCCGGCGCTGGCGACAAATATGGTGATGGGGCGGCTGGGGTCGGTGGCATCGAGCAGGCGAATCTGCTGGCATAGGTCGTGGGCCATCGGGGTTTCGATGTTTCCCATGACGGAGAGCTCGCGACGGGCGAGCATCTCATCGTAAATGCTGGTGAGCGTGATACCTCGGGCGGATTCACGCATGGTGAGGGGGCTGATGATGGGGGAATGATTGGTGTCCATGGGGACTCCTTTCTGTTGGTTGTGTTGTGGAATAGGGTTATAGCCCGCGCAGAGGCTGGTGGGCTACAGAGTTCGTCCGAGCCTGAGATCGAGCTCGGTTGTGGGGCAGGCTGCCTGTTCGTGCGGCTCGCAAGCGCCAAAGGCTCCAAAGCGATGGAGCGTTGCGGCGGGCGTGGTGTAGGCGAGCCGCAGCTGATGCTCGACAGGGGCACATCCGTCATTTTTGTAATGAGCCGCGTAGTACTGCGCGATGCTGGCGCTCATCTCGCTGCCATTGCGATGGCGCTCAAACTGGCGTCTGCAGGTCTCGATGATCTTTGCTACCGACTTGGGTGCCGTCGCGGGAACAAGGGCGAGATAGCCCTCAAATAGCTCGTTGATGCTCAGGAGGCACAGCAGATCGATCAGCGTCCTTATGGCTGCTCCCTCGGCGGAAAAGTGCGCGGTCATGCGGTTATATCGGTTGCGGTCGACGATGGCCGCATGGGGTCTTGGAGTTTTCTGCCCCGTGGTCCCGGGCTTTTGCCGCGCCTGTGTATTGAGCTCGACGTTGCAGCGCTTGAGGCCGTCCAGCGGAAGGAACAGTGCGGTGCGCAGGGTGTTCCGCTTGCTTTCGAGTTCATGACGCTCGTCGGGTTCCCATTCGAGCTTGAGTTTCGTGTCGAGCGCCGTAAGCATATGGGCTAGGCAGCCTACGGTAAGAACGTACGAATCGTTGTCGCGTTTTGGGGCATAGGGGTCTGTCAGCTTGCGAATGTCGGGGTCGCCCATGATCTTTGTGCAGCGCTTCAGCAGTTGAGGGTGGTCGGCCAAGATCGTCGCGAGCGGTAGCGACGCGTAGTTCTTGATGGTCGCGGCGGCAAAGGCGGCGTCATATTCGTTTGCATATGCTCGCTCAATGCGGGCATCCAGAATGCTTTTCTTATCGCCGTCTTCAGCGTGGTGGTTTGTCATAGCTTCTCCAATCGGTTGATGTTCGTGCTGTTTGTTGATGTGTTGGTTGTCGTGAGTGATGTGCTTGCCGTGGGTGATGTGCTGACGTTGGGGTGCTATGCGGTTTTCAATGAGCCCGTGAGGCAGTTGCTGCAGGGGCGGGATGGAACGGCCCATGCAGGGCGGAAGGCATCGTGCTCAAAATCGAGACAGCAATGCCCTGGGCGCCTCACATGTGGCAGTTACCTCATTAAGTTGTCATTGCGTTTGGGGTTGTACTTTGCCGATCTTCTTTCTCTTACACGCTGAAAACTGAAACTGAATATGCTCGATCTACTTAAAACCGCAACAGCGATCTTTTATCAACTTATATGTCGGAACGCGTCTTTGCAAGTACTTTTTTGCCTTTGTTTCAAATGGGGTGGTTTTGCAACCGTCATACGCGCGCTGTGCGAACGTGCCCCGGCTCGGATAAGATAGTGCGCGATAAAAACGATGCAAGGAGGCACATATGGCAATCAAAGCCATCGCGATGGATATCGACGGTACGCTCACCAACGACCAGAAAGTGATTAGCTCGCGTACGCGCGAGAAGCTGCTCGCGGCGCAGGAATCGGGCATTAAGCTCATCTTGGCTTCGGGCCGTCCCGCATGGGGGCTGCACGCCTTGGCGCAGGAGCTCGACCTTCAAAACCATGACGGTCTGCTGGTGGCCTTTAACGGCGCGCATGTGGTCGACGCTCAGACCGACGAGGTGCTGTTCGATCAGGCTATGCCTGCCGACGAATTGCATCGCCTGATTGATCACCTGCGTAATTTTGACGTGATCCCTATGATTTCGCTCGGTCGTGATTTGCATGTCGAGGACTCGTACCATTGCATGATCACGCTGCCTGACGGCTCGCAGAAGAATATCGTCAAGTATGAGCGCGACGCGTGCGATCTTAAGATTCGCGAGGTGGAGAGCCTGCATGAGGTCGCTGATGCTTATCCCGTGGACAAGCTACTCACTGCGGGCGATCCGGCCTACCTGCAGGCGCATTACGAGGAGATGTATGCGCCCTTTACCCAGACGCTTTCGGGCATGTTTACGGCCGACTGGTACTTTGAGTACACGGCGCCCGGTATCGACAAAGCCCATGCGCTCGAGGGTGCCCTGCCCAAGCTCGGCATCGATGCCAGCGAGGTCGTATCGTTTGGCGACGGCCAGAACGACAAGTCCATGATTGAGTGGGCCGGCACCGGTGTTGCCATGGACAACGCCGTCGATGAGGTTAAGGCCGTGGCCCAGATGGTGACCGCCAATAACAACGAAGATGGTATTGCAGTGGCGCTGGATAAGCTGCTGGGTTAGAATCGCCGATTAATGCATGGTTCGGGCGCCTGCTCGCGGGCGTCCTTTTGTTAGGGAGGGTGCCGTGTCCGCATTTCCGTTCGATGCCGTTATCTTTGACATGGACGGCGTCATTGTCGATACCGAGTATTACTACCTGGGCGAGACTGCCGCGTTTGCCAAGGAGCTTGGGCTTAATCTGACTCAAGAGGAGTTGAATGGGCAGGTCGGTACCTCGCATCAGTTCTTCCTGCATATGCTGGTCGATTGGTTTGAGCGTGCCGGTAAGGGGCATTTCACTGGCGAGGAAGCGTTGGCCCGTTGGGACGAATGGGCTCATAAGCGTCCGCGCGACTATCAGGCTTTGATTAACCCAGGCGCCGTGGATACGATTCGAGAGCTGCCGCGCCGTGGCGTTCGCGTGGCGCTTGCCAGCTCGTCGCCCATGGTTAGCATCGAGGAAGTGCTCAACGCATGCGGGCTGTCGGATGCCTTTGAGTATGTGGTGAGCGGCGAGCAGTTTAAGGAGAGCAAGCCCGAGCCCGACATCTACCTGCATGCGCTGGACCTGCTGGGGCTGCCCGCGAATCGCTGCTGCTGCGTTGAGGATTCCGTTCCGGGCATTACCGCGGGTAAGCGAGCCGGCCTGACGGTCATTGCCAAGCGCGAGGAGCGCTTTGGCTTTAGCCAGGATGCCGCGGACAAGATTATCGACCAGCTGCCGGAGCTGCTCACGCTTTCTTAGGAGCGCGGTAGTTGCGCGTTTTTCGGGTCTGATGAGTAAATAGCCAACATTTTGGTGCGACACCTAGCATACTTTAAGCTAATGCGGGCTTAAGGGCTTGTTGAATGCCCTTAAGCCCGTTTTAGAATTAATTGTGCTGGGAGAGGGTATATGCCACCGACTGAAGGGCCAACTGACGGTAAAGCAGCGATACCGCTGTACCAACAGGTCATTGATATCATTAAAAACGAAATCAACTCCGGCGCCTACAAGGCAGGCGCGCGGATACCCAACGAATTCGAATTGGCTGAGAGCTATAAAGTTGGCCGCGTTACCGTGCGACGCGCTATTGAGGAGCTCGTCCAGCAGGGCTATCTAACGAAGCGACAGGGGAAAGGCACGTTTGTCAATGCCCCCAAGCTCAAGCGCAAGATTCGCCAGAAGGATGACGTTCAGAGTTTTTCGGACGCATGCCGCGTTAACGGAATGGAACCGGGGGCGTGTGTCATTTCGAGAAAGATACTGCCGGCGGATTCCACCGAAGCGCAGTTCTTTGGTGTTCCCGTTGGAACTGACTTGATTTGCGTTGAGCGCGTGCGCACTGCCGATGGCGTCCCTGTCATGCTCGAGAACAACATATATGTTTACGAGGACAACGCCTATCTATCAACGGCACCTCTATCTAACCAATCCATTTTTGAGTTCGTGCGCAACCGGACGGGCCGTACGCCCGCGTTTACCGACCCGTGCACGCTCGAGATCGCGTGTGCGTCGCCCGAGGTCGCTCGGCTGTTGGCGGTTCCCGTTGGCGAACCCCTGTTTTACATGGATGCCTTCTTTTTCGATGAGCAGCGGCGGCCGTTTATCATCGGTCGTCAGCGGATCGTTGGATCTCGTTACATTTTTGACATCTAGGACATTGCGAATGGAAGCGCCCGGTGGATCATCTCACCGGGCGTTTCCATACCGTTCACGGCGCGAACGCAACCGTTCAGCCGCGTCGCGGCAATCAGTTTGAAATTATCTTGATGAGGGGAAAAGCTGCTGGTAATCTATGGAACGTCATAGAACGTTTGCCTTGCGCAAACGTTGAAGCGAGATGCGATGCAGTCTCGAGTTCTTTGGAGGTATCTATGTCAGATACGAAGGCGAAGAAGACAAACAGACGTTTTAAGTTCAAATTACCGCATGTCTATACGATCATGTTCTTGCTGATCGTTGTCTTTGCGGTTCTGACTTGGATCGTTCCCTCTGGTCAGTACCAGCGCAAGACGATTTCGACAGCGGCGGGCGAGCGTGAAGTCGCCGTTGCTGGTACCTATGAACAGGTCGATAAGAATTACACCGATTCCGAGACCGGCGAGACCATCAATCTGGGCCAGGATATCTTTGCGGTCCTGCAAGCGCCCACTAAGGGCATCCAGGAGGCTGCTGACGTCGTTGCGTTCGTCTTATTGATTGGCGGATCGTTCGCAGTCATCACCAAGACCAACGCTTTGAATGCCGGCATGAGCCGTGTGATTAAAAAGCTCAAGAACAAGGACATCCTCATCATTCCCATCACGATGACGTTGCTGTCCATTTGCGGCACTACGTTTGGTATGTCTGAGGAAGCCCTGCCGTTCTATGCCATCTTCATTCCCATCATGATGGGTATCGGTTATGACTCGATGACGGCATTCATCATCTGCTTCCTTGGTCCTAACCTGGGATATTGTGCTTCGACCATCGACCCGTTCAATGTTTTGATCGCCCAAGGCATTATCGGCATCGAGGGCAATCCTCAGCTGTGGCTGCGCGCCATCTCTTGGGTCATCTTTACCGCCGTTGGCATCGCATGGGCCATGCGCTATGCCATGCGCGTCAAGAAAAACCCCGAGTCGTCCATTACGTACGAGGACGACAAGCTCAAGCGTGTTGAGTTTTCCGTGACCGATGCCTCCATCGAGGAAGAGTTCACTACCCGTCAGAAGCTCGTGCTTATCGATTTTGCCTGCGGTATGGGCATTATCGTCTGGGGTCTTGTTACCCAGGGCTGGTACATGAATGAGATTTCCGCCGTGTTCCTTGGTATGGGCTTGCTTGCCGGTATCCTGGGCGGCCTTGACCAGCAGACGATCGCCGAGGAGTTCGTTAAAGGCATTGCCGACTTTGCGTACGCCGCCATCGTTATCGGTATCGCTCGCGGCATTCTGGTCATCGCCGAGGGCGGCATGATCATCGACACCATCCTTCAGGCGCTCGCTACTGCGCTCGCCGGTGCGCCCGCTGCCGTCTACACCACGTTTATGTATATCGTCCTTGGCCTGCTCTCTTTGCTGGTTCCCTCGAGTTCTGGCCTGGCGGCGCTCACCATGCCCGTTATGGGCCCCCTGACCGAGCTCATGGGCCTCAATCCCGAGGCGGCCGTTACCGCGCTCCAGTTTGCCAACCAGACCATCAACACCATCAGCCCCGTGGCGGGCATGACGGTCGCCGGTCTTGCCGTGGCTAGGATTTCGTTTGGCCAATGGTGGAAGACCATTTGGAAGTTCTTCATTTTCATGGTCGTCTTTGGCCTGATCGTAACGGCAATCTCTGGCATGCTTCCGGTGTAGGTGGTTGTGATGTCTGATCGTTTAACGGTCCTGACGTCTAAGAGCGTCTTTACCGGTACGGGGGACCTGCCGTTTGAAGGTTTCGTAGCGGTCCGTGGCAATCGAATTGAGGCTGTTGGCACCAAGTGTGAGGTAGCTTCGTATTTGACCCAGGCGGACGAGGTAGTTGACCTGGGCGACCGCACTGTCATGCCTGGCCTGATCGATGTGCATACCTTCTATACAGGTTGGGCGCTGCGGACGTTGGGGTCTGATCTGTCCGGCATTGCTGATGCCAAAGAGGCCGTGTCGCTCTTGCGTGCATGGAAAGAAGGTCATCCGGATTGCGCGGCGGCTTTTGGCCACAACCTACCCGAAACGTTGGCATCGGATGCCGAGAACGCAAATACAGCAGCTGTGTTTGACGAGTGTTTTGGCGATATCCCTGTCGTCTGCTTTACGCCGGGCGCGGAGACCTGCGTTCTCAATGCTGCCGCCAGTGCGCGATATGGCTTTACACCCCAGGCGTGCTATGCCGAGAAGATCTGGCGCATGATGAGCGATTTCCTTGCGCTGCCCGAGGTGCGTGCCGGGTATTCGGACTACATGAGCATGCTTAACGAGCGCGGCGTTACCGCCATCAAGGAAATGGCGTTTGATGACTACTACGGCTTTGCCGACGAAATGGCTCGCCGTGAGGAATCTGGTGAGCTGACGGTTCGCGTCTCTATGATGTCGCAGCCGGTGGGCGCCGGTGCGAATCTGGCATATGCCCGCGAGGCGCGAGAGCGCTTCCGGGGACCGTTCGTTCGTTTTTCTGGCTTCAACCGTATGACCGATCGCGGCGTATGGGCGGGGCTTGCCGAGATGATAGACCCCTATGAGGACTCGGCCGATGCGGGCGCTGCCGGCAAGACGGTCGTCGAGGAGCCAGAGTGGGATCTGATTGAGAACGAGCTGCGTGCAATTGATGCTGAGGGCTTCCGATACTCCTTGCATTGCCAGGGCGATGGCGCCGTTCGCCGCACCGTGGCGCTCTATGCCTCGCTGCCTCGAGGCGAGCATGGACGGATGCTTCGCCGCCATGCGATTACCGATCTCGAGAACTCTGACCCGACCGATCTTGTCGAGTTTGGCAAGTTAGGTGGAATTTGCGAGGTCTATCCGCAGATTCTGACGCTGGACCGGCGCGAGGATTGCCTGTCGATGATGCGTCGACAAATTGGCGAGACGCGACTTTTGCACAGCTGGAATCGCCGCGGCATGGAAGATTCCGGATGCACAGTGTGCTGTGGAACGGATTTGCCACTGCTGATTCCGAGCCTGGGCGAGTCAATCTACAGCGCGTGCGGCGGATTCTTCGCCGACGGACTGCCCGTGAATGAGGTCAACACGCTGACGCTTGTCGAGCTCTTGCGCGCTTGGACTGCCGGGGGCGCGTACGATCTGATTCGCGAAGACGAGCTGGGTACGCTTGAGGTTGGCAAGCTTGCCGATATCTGCGTGCTCGATCGGGATGTGTTCGACCTCGATTATCGCGACGCACGCGATCTTGCGGTTGATATGACGATGTCGGACGGACAAATCGTGTTCGATCGAAATAAGGAGGCATAAGATGTCTGAATCCAAACCGACGCTGCGTCGCGAGCAGATTGCGGGCATGAATATCCACTACATCATGTGGTCGCTCGATTACTTCCTTGATGTGCAGCAGCGTTTGGGCTTTGAGTCCATTGAGCTGTGGTGCGCAGAGCCGCATGTGACGCTCGACCACACGGGCTACTTTGAGGCTGAGGTCCTGGCGAAAAAGGCTGCAGACCGTGGGCTTAGGTATCGTACTCTGTGCCCCGAGAACGTTGTCTATCCTTGGCAGTACTGCGCACGCAAACCGCTGCATGAACAGCGCAGCCTGGCGTACTTTAAGCACGGCATTGAGCTTGCCGAGGTACTTGGGTGCGACCGTATGTCCGTCAACTCGGGCTGGGGCGACTGGGACGAGGACCGCGAGGAAGCCTGGAAGCGCAGCCGCGAGCACTTGTCCATTCTGGCGGAGTATGCCGGCGAGCACGGTCTGGTGCTTACGATGGAAAGCCTGCGTCCCGAGGAGAGCAACCTTGTGACGACGGTTTCCGATGCGAAGCGCATGATTGACGAGGTCGCGAGCCCGTACTTACAGCCCATGGTTGATACAACCGCGATGGGCGTTGCTGGCGAGACGCTCGAGGACTGGTTTGCCACCTTTGGTGATGGGGCAATTCACGAGATGCACTTTATCGACGGTGACCCGTATGGCCATCTGGTGTGGGGCGATGGCAAGCACGATATGGACGCCTTCGTTGCCACACTCAACGCCCATGGTTTCGACGGCATGCTGGGCCAGGAGATCACGGACGGTCGTTACTACGATGACCCGGCGGCGGCAGATGCCAAGAACATGGCCGCATTCGAGAAATATCTGATTGACTAAAACAACTATCGGCCACGCAACCAACGTCATTGATTGCGGCCAAACAAGAAAGGAACTGGATATGAACGCACACGATCTGATCAAAGAGGCAATTGCCGAGAAGGGCAAGTTCGACAGCGTCTACTGGATTGCTTGCGGCGGCTCCATGATCGATTTGATCCCGGCTCATGAGCTTCTGCAGCGCGAGGCAACCACCTTCACTTCGTATATCTATACGGCTCGCGAGTTCGATATCATGCGTCCGCGTCGTCTGGGCGAGAAGTCCCTGGTCATCGCTTGTAGCCATAGTGGCAACACTCCCGAGGTCGTCGAGGGCTGTGAGATTGCCCTTGCTGCCGGCGCTACGGTGATCGCCCAGACCGACAACGCTGGATCTAAGATCGACTCCGGCAAGTGGACCACGTGGGTCTACCCGTGGGGCGAGGGCGTGCCGCAGGCCGAGGTCCCCGCTGGCATTTCGCTGTCGCTTGCGGCCGAGCTGCTCGATCAGCAGGAGGGCTACGCCGATCTTGCCGATATGTATGCCGGTATCGCCGAGATGGATAAGATTCTTCCCCCGGCACGTGAGAAGGTAAATGCCGAGCTGGGCGATCGTTTTGCCAAGCTTTGCCAGGAGCACGAGTTCTTCTATATTCTGGGCAGCGGTCCCAACTTTAGCCAGACCTACGGTTTCGCTATCTGCTCTCTTATGGAGATGCAGTGGCAGCACTGCAGCTACATCCACTCTGCCGAGTACTTCCACGGCCCCTTCGAGGCTACTCAGGATGGCGTTTTTTACTTCCTGCAGATGGGCTCCAGCGAGTGCCGTGCTATGGACGAGCGCGCCCTGGCGTTCCTTAAGACGCATACCGATACGCTGATGGTGCTCGATGCCAAGGATTACGGTATGGAAGCCGTGCCGGCGAGCGTCCGTGCCTATCTGGACCCGGTGCTGTTCTACGCCATGAACTGCGAGCTGCGTGCCGCACGCGGCAAGGTGTTTGATCACGATCCCGATTTCCGTCGCTATATGGGTGTTGTCGAGTACTAGAAGGGGCAAAGGCCATGGCATTTAACGTTAACGCGCTCGGATTTGGCGACAACGTCGTCGATCGCTACGAGCATATCCACACCATGTATCCCGGCGGCAATGCGGTGAACTTCGCCGTTTATGCCAAGAAATGCGGTGCCGCACGCTCCGCATACATGGGCATTTTTGGCAATGATGCCGCTGCCGAGCATGTCATTGCAAGCCTCGAGGATGAGGGTATCGAGCTTGACAAGTGCGAGCAGATGATTGGCGAGAACGGAGCGGCTCGCGTGACCGTCGTTGACGGTGACCGTGTCTTCCTTGGCTCCAACGAGGGCGGTATCCGTGGCGATGCGCGCTATGTCCTCGATCGCTTTGACCTTGCGTACATGAAGCAGTTCGATGTGGTTCATTCGGGCAACTATTGCTTTACCGAGCGCGAGCTGCCCAAGTTGAAGGCTGCGGGCGTCACGGTCTCTTTTGACTTTTCGGACGACTCTACCGACGAGTACTACGAGCAGATTGCGCCCTACGTCGATTTCGCTTTCTTTAGTGCGGCGGATGCCGCGAGTGAGGACGAGATCCGCGAGCGTCTGGCATGGGTGAAGGGCTTGGGTCCGCGTTTTGTGTCGGCTACGGCGGGCGCCGAGGGCTGCATTGCTTACGACGGCGAGCGTTATTACCGCCAGCTGGCTAAACCGGTAACGTACATGAAGGACACCATGGGGGCGGGCGACTCGTTCCTTACCTCGTTTTTGATGTGCTATCTCGATTCCGCCAAGCGTGGTGAAGATGGCGCCGAGGCCATCGAGCGCGCGCTCGACTTTGCTGCCGGGTTTGCCTCGACCGTGTGCGGCATGGAAGGTTCTTGGGGCCACGGAGCACCAATCGTCGAATAGCTTAAGAAAGCGTACGGCGGTCTGGCTATGAGGTCTTGGACAGCCGACGCAAAACAATAAGCGAAACGCGAAAAGGGGGCTCGCCATGTGGTGGGTCCCCTTTTGAGCATTGGAGAAGACCATGGGTATTAAAGCGTGCGCAGCTGGTTTTTGCTGTGCGGACGTCTATCAAAACATCGGCGTGTTCTATCCGACTGGTAATGGCATTGACTGGGGTATCCATCTTGCACGAATGGGCGTTTCGGTATCCGCCGTGTCGGTTGTCGGCAAGGACGAGTACGGAGACAAGATGAGAGAGGCGCTGGCCGCTGAGGGGCTCGATATCTCACATCTGCGGGTGGAGGATGGCGACACCTCGGTGATGCTCATGGCATTGAAAGACGGCGTCGATCGCGTGCATCTCGAGGCAATCGATGGCGTAATGGAGACATATCGACCGAATGAAGATGACCGGGCGTTTATCCTAGAGCATGACATCATTCATACCGACCTGTTTGGCAATTGTTTGGACCTCCTGCCCGAATGGCACGATGCGGGCAAGACGGTGGTTATGGACTTCTCGGTGTTCAGCCAGGATCCCGAATATGCATGTGAGAATCATTTTCCCTACGTTGACTACGCATTTATGTCGTTTGAAGAGGACACTCCGGAGCTACGAGACTGGGTACGCCACGTGCAGGAATTGGGACCGCGCGTTGCGGTTGCCACGCTTGGCGAGAAGGGAAGCATTGCCTATGACGGTGAGCGCTTCTATGAGTGCGGGATCGTACCGGCGGAGAAGGTCGTTAATACCGTGGGTGCCGGCGACTCGTATATTGCCGGGTTTACCAAGGGCGTGATCGATGGCCTTGATATTCCGGCGTGTATGAAGGCGGGCGCTGAGCTGTCGTCCCGAGTGATTGGTTCGTTTGAGCCGTACTAGGGTCAAATGTCTGGAAAGGAGTACGAAATGGTTATCGACATGTTGGTTCAGCCCATGCTCTACGGCGAGATCTGTACGCCGGGTGATGAGCCTGATGGATTCGGTTTTTGGTCACGAGAATTTGGTATGGGGCATATGGGTCCCATGGATTGGGACGAGCTTCAAGTTGAGATGGACGTCTGCGATGTGCAGAAGAGCTTGCTCATGCCGCTCGATGTAACCACGGCATGCGGAGGGCATTTTGGCACCAATGACCAGATTGCCATGCTGGTTGCCGCGCACCCCGATCGTCTGTGGGGATTTGCGAGCGTAGATCCGCGGGTGAGCAGTGCCGCAGGCGAATTGGAGCGCGCCTTTACCGAGCTGGGGGCAAAGGGGCTTTGTCTGCATCCGGCAAAGCAGGGTTTTGACCCCGATGATGCTGTGGCTGAGCCGCTTTACGAGCTGTGCGAGCGCTATAACAAGCCGGTGGTTTTCCATGCCGGTATGTCTTGGGAGCCGGGCGCAGAGCTCTCGCGCAGTAACCCGCTTGCATTTGAGCACACAATCGCAACGCATCCAAATGTGCGTTTTAGTTTGACCCACTTTGGCTGGCCCTGGGTGCGCGAGACCGTGGC
>CABQKL010000023.1 GCA_902464645.1 uncultured Collinsella sp. | reverse complement strand
CGGCGCCACCGATGTTGTCGAGCACCTCTTGGGCTGATTTGCGGTAGTCCATGACTTCCCTTTCCTCCAACGGGCGCATCTGCACCCGGCCATCTTTGACACTTACACTGTAATCGTTTTCAGTTTCATATGTCTGTAATCGTTTTCACAGTAGGGTGAACGGTAGGAAAAAGCCGGCGAATGGTAGTTTTGAGACAAAAACTGGGGATTCAAAGGCAGGCAGACGCGTCCAAGGACTAGACATTCATGAGCTGATGCCCAAGTTTGAGCGTCCGCAGGCCGCTCTCCCCCTCCTCGCCATCGAGCGCGTCGAGCAGCATATTGGTCGCCTCGACGCCACTGGTCAGGTAGCCATAATGCACGGTGGGAATGCCGCCCGTCAGTGCGCGCAAAAACGCGTTGTCGCCAAAACCGCTCACGCGACGCACGCCCTCGCCCACGCCGCGCAGCTCGTCAAAAGCGCGCAGGGCGCCGGCCGCCATAGTGTCAGTCGCGCACGCGATAAACGAAACATCGGGATCGACGGAGAGCAGTTCGCGCGCAGCGCGATAGCCCGAGTCGAGCGTAAATGACCCCTGGCGAATCAGGCTCGGATCAAGCACCGCGCCCGCGGCGCGCAAGCCGGCCTCAAAACCGCGACGACGGTCGAAACCGGCAGCGCGGTCCTCTTCGGAAACTCCAATGTAGGCGATCTTGCCGTCCACGCGACCCGCAAGCGCACGGCCCAGCTCAAAGGCAGCCTCGTAATCGTCATGATAGACGCACGCCGCGCCCTCGACATGCTGACCGATCAGCACAATGGGCACGCGGCACGAGTCAATCGCCCGACGGTGCTCGTCGGTGATCATGGTTGCCACCAGCACAATGCCATCAACCGGATGGTTTTGGAATAAATCGAGGTATTCGAGCTCGCGATCGGGCGCATTGTCGGTGTTGGCAAGCAGCATCTGGTAGCCACGGCGACCGAGCACCTGGCCAATACCGGCGGTAATGCGGCTCACGGATTCCGAGTTGATCTTAGGCACGATGACGCCGATGAGCTTGGTGGAACCGGTGCGCAGCGCGCGAGCCTGGCTGGATCGCACGTATCCGGTCAGCTCAATCGCCTGCTTAATGCGCTCGGCCTTATCCGCCGAGATATACCCACCGTTGAGGTACCGCGAGACGGCGGCGCTCGAAACGCCGGCCAACTCGGCCACATCTTTCATCTTAACCACGAGCACCCCTGTCATTGAAATCGCTTTCACCATAATACCCGCGAACGCGCTCAATGAATCAACTCGCTCATCCAGGTCGAGCAAACGTCAGCGAGCGGGCAGCTGCCGTGGCGAGGTGCCGCGAAAGAGGAGCGAAGCGTACTTTATGTACGCGAGCGACGGTTTGAGCGGCAGATCGCCCGGCAGATGCCCGCGCAGCGTCGAGCGGTCCGGCGTTTGTTAAAACGCCGGACCATAGTTAGCCGTGATATTCGCCGTTATATTGGATCAACGTCAGATCTTCAACGCCGTCGAGCGCGCGAATGGCATCCGCATAGGGCATGTCAACACCGTCCGAGAAAAGCTCGACGGCCATCTCGACTTTGTCGCCGCGCATCGTCTTGGACTTGACGGTAAACTTGGTGCGCCCAAATGCACGCACGATATCGTCGCCAGTGGTCTGACCCGTGTAGTGGATGACCATCATGTAAACGCGCGCCTTGTCCTGGTGGCTCGCAAAGCCGGCGATCATCACCACGATCACCACCGCCGTGAGCCCCACGAGCGCATACATGCCGGCGCCGGCCGTAATGCCCGTGGTAATAGCCCAAAACAGATACAGCAGGTCGAGCGGGTCCTTGACCGCCGTACGATAGCGGACAATAGACAGAGCACCAACCATACCGAGCGAGATGACCACGTTGGTCGAGATCGCGAGCGTGACCATGCAGGTGAGCACGCACATGCCCACGAGCGTCACGGCAAAGCTGCGCGAATACACCACGCCGGTAAAAAAGCGCTTGTACACGTAATAGATCAGGATGCCCATGGCGAGCGCCACGAGCAGCGAAAGGCCAATCTTGGCAGGGTCGACCTGGCCAAACGCCTCCAAAACGGAGTTCTTAAAAAAGTCCCTGGTGCTCATGGTCTAAATATCCCCTCGGTTCTCAAAATCCGATTCCCAGTAGTTAAATCCGCGAAGGTAGGCGGTCTTTTCGTAACACAGGCAGTACTTGGAGACCGCCGTAAGCTCGGCCGCTCCCGGCGGCACCATATCACGCACCAGTTGCGGGCAAAACTCCGTAAACTTGACCTCCATCACCAGCTTGCCGGGCTCCAGGACCGGCAGCGCGGGCAGCGTCGCGTCAAAGATATCGAAGCTTCCCACCGCGGCACGCACGTTCATGTCAAACGTAATGCGCACGGTGCCCTCGTCCATCACCCACGGCTCGCGCTCGTAGTCCACAATAGTCCGCGGGCGCATCATGTTGCAGATGCACTCGATGTAGAACTCTCGGCAGAGCGGATAGGGGCTCCTCAGCAAAAAGTCGTAGTCGCCAGCCAGGATCTGCTCAAACTCGCCGCGCGTAAGCGGCGCGTCCTCCTTATAGATCCAGCTGCCGAACTTCTTTTTGCGCTCGAGCTTAATCACCTTGTCGCTGCCGTTATAGATGCGCACGCGATACTTTTTGCGCATGAGAATACCGGCGTCTTTTTCCTCGTAGGCCGAGTTGCAGTAGTCGTCAAAATACAGGCTGCGAATGGTGTAACCGCCTGCCCGCGCATGCTTGTCCAGTTTAAACACCGGCGCCATGCGACAGGCAAGCGCGGAGTGCTCGCCCTCGTTAATGAGATATTTGAGCTCGTGGCGGTAACGCTCCTGCGTGGTACGCACAGGCGGAGCCGCCAAGCGCTCAAGCAGCGCGCTAGCCCTCCTCATACGTGTCCTCCACGACCTTACCGCCGCCTTGCACGTAAAAACACTTCATGCCGTAGTGCTTGCCGTCGTCGGTCACATAGTAGTCAAACGCATCTTGCGTAAAGCCGTCGGAGTTGGTGGCACGCACGCGCACAAAATACTGGCCGGCATCGGGCGCATCGCAGGTCACCTCGGGAAGCAGCACGTCCTCGGCCTTAAAGACCACGTCGCTTATTGCATAGTCACGCGCAAGCTCCACGGTGTAGCGAATGTCGCGCGCCTCAAAGTCGTAGGACGCATCCCAGTTAATACGCAGCTTACCGTTATCGATCTGCGGCACGCCGATGTAGAACGGCATGGGCTTTTTAAAACTCTCGCGAAAGCTCTTGTAGTTCTCCTCGATCTCGGAGGGAATCGCCACGGCAATCTGCTCGTATTGGTCCTTGGAGACAGGCAGATGGTCGATATCGGGCGAAGCAAAGACCAGGGATTCAGTCACCTCGCGGTAGTGCTTGATCATCTTGGTCAGGCGATTCTCGGTCAAATACGAGCGCAAGTCCTTGACGGCACGGTCGAGTTCGCTGCGGAACGACTTGCTGCGCAACGCGCGGTTAAACAGCACGTTGCCCCAGTAGTTACTCGCGCCGCGCTCCCAGCTCGCGTAGTCCGAAAACCCGGTAAGAGAAAGCTCCAGCTTACGCAGCATGCCGTCGTTATCCCAATCCAAAAAGTACCAGGTATTTGAGTTGAGAGGGCTGTACAGATAGCAGTTACGGTTCTGCGTATCACAGTTGCCCGTCAGAATCTGAAACGCCAGCCAATAAACCAGATTCTCGGAATCAAAGTAGGTATCGAACACATCATCGATCTTTTGCGATTCGTCGTTGAGCGCATCGAGCATCTCGATGAGCTTGGTGTGGTCCGAATCGCCCTTAATCTCGAGCATGCCCTCAAATTTGGCCTGGTTGTAGTCGGGATCGTCGGCGAGCTTAATGATGTCCTCGTAGCGATGGAAATCGAAGCTGTTCACCTTATACAGATGCCCGTTCTTATCCAAGCCGTGCGCCTTAAGCGCCGTCTTGTTGAGCTGCTCCACCTGCGTAAACAGGCCGTAGTCCTCAAAGGTGTCGTTGGACTTTTCGGTCTGGTCGCACACCCACAGATGCACAAACTGCGTGCGCAGGCCCATCATCTGGGGAATCCCGCGGATAAGGTCGTAGGCCATCTTGTTGCGAAAACGCATACCCTCGCCCATGTGCTTGTTGAGCGCAATCGCGCGCTGTTGGCGCCAGGTACCCTTGCCCTTTTTGAGCTCCACCTTGTAATTCTTCTGCGAGTTATTGCTCGATGTCTGGCCGCGCACCTGCACGGTAGCATTGGGCGCTTCCTCGCCATAGCCAACCTCGCCGGCCACCGGGCCGTCTTCGTCGCCCGGCTGCAGCAGGCCCATAACCTGATAGCGCGTCACGCCCATGTCGGCATAGTCATACACCGAGTACGTGTTGATCTCGGCCCAGCTGTGGTCGGTGTTCTCGGAGCTGTTGCCGCGTGAGACCGTCAGGTACATGGTCACAATACCCGAGTCATCGTAGACCTCGTAGAGCTCGTCCTTGTCGCGCAGGTGCTTGGACTGGTCGGAGGCCTCGGTCTTTTTAATCTTGTCCTGCTTTTTGACCTTTTTGGTCGAGGAGTCCTTCCTGCACCGAGCAGCCCGAAAGCAACAGCGCACCGGCAGCCGCCTCAAACAGGCGACGGCGAGACATCATCCTATCGGTCATCAGAACCTCCCCAATGCTTGCGATACACGTGAACTACTGCGCGCTCAAACGCGCCATATGGCTCACCCTTATGGCGACCTTCCTCATAGCGCTGGTCGGCACGGTCGAGCAAGCGGCCCAGCTGTGTAAAGCGACCCGTTTTGTCGGTCGCCACAATGGGCTGCTGGCTCAGGATACGATACGGCAAGTTGGCGGTATAGGTATCGAGCCGCAGAAGCGCCACGATAAAAAACACCGCTGCACCCAACAAAAAGCCAAAGCCGTAAAACTGCTGCGGCAAAAGCAACGACACGGCAGTCGCCAGCCCGGCCACACCGGCAAACAGCCCCGATGCCATCACGGCCCCCTTGTAGTCGGTAAAGTACAGCAAGATGAGCATCACCGTATTGCCCACGGCATACAGGCCATAGCCCACGCACAGCGTGCGAAAATACCCGTGCATAAGGTTATTAAAGCCCAACGGTAAGGCCGACAGCACCGTGGTCTCGAGCGAGATGACCGCCGCGGTCACAAACAACTGTTTGAGCGCGCAAAAGCGCAGTTCGCTGTTGAGCGTGGAGAGCATCCCCTCCTCTGCCACCACGATGTCGCCCACCACGCCGCCGTCGTTGAACAGACTGTAGTAGTCGCGGTAGCGTGGATAGAAGTTGACCTCGACCGAGACCACAAAGTTGAGGGTCGTGACCAGGATCGTCAAAAACGCGATCAGCGCCGGCACATCGTAGTAGGGCGCACCATAAAACAAGCCCTTGACCTGAACGCCAATGGGACCAGCCCAAATAATCACCAGGTGCGCAAAGAGTCCCAGATTGGTAAATAGGCCCGTGAGCGCGAGCGGCATAAATTGGTCAAGCCAGCGCAAAAAGAGCCAGGGGCTGCGATCGCTTTGAGGAAAATACCGGTACAGCAGTACCACGTCCCAGGCGAGCATGACGCCGTAGCCCAGAGCAATTGATGCCAACAGGCCCTCGACCGGCGGCAGTCCCAGCGCCAGCGCGGCCAGGGCGCACAGGCACGCCACGCCAATGGCAGCCGCAAAGCTGCACAGGATGCCGCGGTAATCCTTGATGGCCGTGAGGTAGCTCATGCCGTTCCAGTTGACGATCATAATGTTGAACAGCCACAGGCACAGCAGCCCCTGCAGCAGCGTGGCGCCCGAGAACAGCAAAAAGACGCCGTAGAGCACCGTGCCCGCAACGAGCATGATGGCGTTGGAGCCCCAAAACGAAGGCAGTATCTCATCCTCGCGCTCGGCAAACAACATATCAGCCAAAAAGCGCGTGACCGGCATGGAGAAAAAGCTCGTGAGCAAAAGTGAGGCCAGCAGTGTGTAGGTCACCATGCACACCAGCAGATCCTGGTTGGCACGGCCCACACCCCACAGACCGCACAGCATCAAGACACCCACCTGGAGCAGCACGCCCAACAACATGGGACCCGTGCACACAATGCCGGCGTAGCCGTAAGCGACCCGTGCACACAATGCCGGCGTAGCCGTAAGCACGCATCGTGGCAAACAGGCCCTTGCGCCTAAACAGGCGCTTGAGCTCAAAACCAATTCCGGCCACCGGCTACTCCCCCTCTCTGGGCAGGTTAAACGCACACGCCGTCTCGTCGTACAGCGCGCGATAGTTGGCGAGCATCTGCTCGTGCAAGAAGTACGTGGCAACGCGACGCTGGCCGCGCTCCCCCATCTCAATGCGACGAGCGCGGCTTGTGCACATGCGTTCCATGGCATCGGCCAAGCCCTTGCGATACATAGGCGGCGTCACAAAACCCGCCACGCCAAAGTCGTCGCCCGGGGCGCCTTCGAGAAGCTCGCGACAGCAGCCCACCTCAGTCGTCACGCAGGGACGGCGCGCTGCAAGCGACTCCAGCACGCTGAGCGGCTGGCCCTCGGAGATGCTCGTCAAAATGGTAAAGTCGAGCTTTTCCATGTACTCGACCACGTTGACGCGGCCGGTAAAGATCAGGTCGCGCACGCCCAGGGTTTCGACCAGCGCGTGGCACTCGGCGCCGTACTCCTCGTCGTCCACGCCGCCCATGATGTGCAGGCGCACCTTGGGCAGGCGCTCGTGCAGCTCAAAGAAGGCATAAATCATGGTCTTGACATCCTTGATGGGCGCCAGGCGCACCACCGCGCCAATGTCCACCCAGCCGTCCTCGGTCTTTAAGGGAATATCCTTAAAGCGGTCGAACTGGATGCCGTTGGGGATAACCAGGCATTCGTCCGCATCGCAGCCCATATCGATCTGGGTCTTGCTGGCGTTATGGAACAAACTCGTCACGCGGAAGGCGCGGCGGTAGATCTCCTCCGAAAGCAGGTAGAAAAAGCGAATCCAGCGGTCCTTAAATGACGGCACCACCCAATCGGCGCGAATGATCTCTTCCTCGCGCTCGCGGGTATAGATGCCGTGCTCGGTGAGCAGCACCGGCGCATGGTGAACGCTTGAGCCCAGACAGGCGAGCAGGCCGCCGTAGCCGGTCGAGATAGCGTGGTACACATCGGCAACCGGCACCTCGCTGCCCAGCAGGTAGAGCACCGGCAACAGCATAGAGCGCATGGTATGGAATGCGTCGGCAAAGGGCGTGTAGGGGTACTCGGCAAGGCACACGTCGCGGAAGATGTCCATAAACGTTCGACTCTGCAAAAACGAGAGCGGATGCACGCGACGGCGCTGAAAGATATCGAACAGCACGTCCCAGTCCGGATTGGAGAGCGACACCAGACGGCGTAGCGCCTCGCGCTCGCGGTCGTTAAAACTGGCTTCGTGCTGCTCGCCCGAAAGCCGCAGGGCATCGTCCAGGAACACCTCGTGCACCTCGACCACGTTGCCGGGCAGCTCGTAGACAAACTTGCCACGGTCGGCAGCATGCGCGCCGATCACCCACAGCACAAACTCGTGCTCGGGCATAGCCGTAATGTAGCCGTGCATCCAGGTAGACACGCCGCCGTGCACATAGGGGTAGCAACCCTCGAGTACCAAGCAGATTCTCATTTGTCGCCACCCTCCTTGCGCGCAATGGTCACCGTCTTGTCCGTGGCTTTGACCAGGTACAGGTCGCCTGTCAGATGCGTAATCTCGCCACCCGTCACCGCACCCGGCTCGCCATTATTGGTACGGAACATGAGCCAAGCCTCGTCGTGGAAATTGCCCAGGCTGAGCGTCCAGGCATCCGCACTGGTATCCACACTCACCGTAACCGACGAAAAGCGCTGAATGGCGCCCGAGCAATCCGAGCCGGTCTGGCGGCGCAGGTCGGGCGCAGACTTGGTAAGCCAGTCCAGGTAGTCGGTCAGGCCGCCCTTGTAGACTTCCCAGCCCTCCTTGGCGCCGCGATCGGGATCGAGCAGGTCGTCCGGGTGCATAAAGTGCGTACTCACGTAGTGCATGTTGAGCTCGGACACGGCAGCCAGGCGCATATAGGAATCGTCGACCATGCCGCCCGAGACAATACGCGGCTGCTCCACAATACCATCGCTCGCCACGCCAAACTCCTGCACGTACGGCAAGTCGGTACCGTCCTCAAAGTACGTACTGGCAATAGTCTTAATGCGCGGAACGTCGGTGCCGATAAGCTGGCGCGCGCGGGCCGAAAGGATATTCGACGGTGGCACGTAGACCGAGCCGTGCGCGTTGGGCAGCACCTCGTCCTGGAAGGCTATAAGCTCGTTGAGCGAAGCGACGAGCGTTTCCTTGTTTTTCCACGTCTTGTAGACGTACAACGTACCATAGTCGGTGTCCCAGAGCGCAAGCGGCTGATGGTTGTAGCCGTGAAAGCCCAGCTCTCCGCCCATCTGCAGCAGCATGCCGCCAAAGTAGCGGAACTGCGTGGTATCGGCCTGGCGCGCGGGCTCGGTCTGGTTGACCGCGTCCTCGTAGTTTTCGATCATCACGCCGGTATAGCGAATGCCGTATTTTTGCGCGAGCTTTTGCAGATCGGGCCACCAGACCTTGGCATAAAAATCGGCGACGGAAAGCCCGTAGTCGCGCTTGATGTAGGTGCCGTCGCCCGAGGGCACAGGGCTGGGAAAGTCGTCCAAATAGAACACGGCGCTGTTGATGACCGGATAGGCCGTGGCTTCACCCAGCAAGCTTATGGCCGAAGCATAGAACCCACGCATGACCTTGTCGTAGATGCCAATGTTGCACACCACGGTGTGACCACTGCCGCAATCGTTAGACCAAATGAGCGGCGTGCCCGCGTCACCGGTCTTTGCCCAGACGTGCGCCGTTTCGCGCAATGAAACCGAGAGCGAAGAATCGAAGGGATCCGAGAACTCGTAGCGCTCTCCCCCGCCCAGCATAAAGTCCTCACTCGGCACAATGCTTTCGGCTTTTACATAGTCATATCCGGCCGATTCAATGCCAAGCTTGGAGGCAATCACTTGCAGATAGCTCGAGTTATCCGGCGGCATGGCGAGCATAAGAGAACCGCCAGCACTCACCCAACCCATAATGTCGCTCAGGTGCGTACCGAGCCCATCGAGCGACGGCATGAGCAAAATCACGCGATCGAAGGAGGTCAGCGAGGGAATGGCATCCGCACCATCCAGAGCAAGGTCCACGTCGCGGTGCGCGATCTTCATGTCCAGCAAAATCTGGTCGAACTGTTCCTTTACGTCCTCGACGCCAGCTTGATCGGAATCGGTAATGACCAGGCACGTGGGCTTTTGGCCAAAGATTGCCGAGGAGGCCGGCACCGCATCGTTGGCGGCAAGCATCCCCAGCTTATGCTGGCCCGCACTGTACTGCACGCCGGCACGCTCCACTAGCAGCACGGCGGCCATGGCAATAAAGACCGCCCACACCACGAGGAGCCCCATCCAACGAAAGCGGCCTGCACGGTCGCGGATATGTTGCGCCACGCTCATCGGACCTCATCCCCGTCGCGCCAAAACGCCAACTTTTCGCGGTTGTCGGCGCTCAAATACACATGTTGCTTGTCAATCGCATCGATCACACGGTGAACCTCGACACCGTTGTGGCGCATCACGGCCAGCCGCAGGCAAAGCATCCAAACCTCCTGCTCCTCGGGCACGTCGAGCACCAGCTGGTCGGTCACGACCTGCGCCTCGTCGATCTGTCCGACATCGGCCAGCGCCGTCGCGTATCGAATGCGCAGCTCAAAAGTGTCTTCGCGCTCGCAGCGACGCGCAAGCAGGCGCGCGTACTGTTGGCGCTGAATCTGAGCCACGCGCCCCTCAGCCAAACCCGAGCCCAAGTATTCACCAAGAAAATCGCAGTATTCGTTGAGGTTTTGCGCACTCGGGTCCGTCTTAAAGGCACGCTCCAGCTGCTGCAGTTTAAGGTCGGACTCCTTGGAGATCTGCGCCACCGCCGTCGCGGCATAGTGCGCCACCTCAACGTCGTCGTTAAGCTTAGCCGCCTGTAGCTGCGCCAGGTACGCGTCGGGCTCCTCGGTGAGCATGGAAAGCATTAGACGGCGCCGGTATGCCGGGTCGTTGACGATGAGCGCCTCCTCGAGCGGCACTACGCCTGCATCGTCCTCACCACTCGGTACCGACATACTGCGATGGAGCTCGTCGTTGAAGCGCAGCGACTCCAGCGCAGACTCTTTCAGCCCCTCGCCAAACATCGCGCTGCGGATCGATAACAGAACCACCAGCAACGGGCCCCACAGCGGCACCAGCACTATCACAGCCAGCATGTGCCCGCGCACCGGCAGCAGGCCCAGCTTCATGAGCGTCCACAGCATCAGGCAAACCAGCGCATGAATCAGCAGCAAGACAGCAGCAACGACAAGCGAGATCAAGCGGCACCCCCCTCACCGTCACCGGTGTAAGAAATGTGCTGCAACAGCTCCACAATGTCCTCGCCGTCGACGGGCTCCACCACAATATGCTTTGCGCTCAGGCGCTCGCGGATAATGGGCAGATCGCACGCCTTTGCCTGGCGCATAAGCAGATAGAGCACGTCGCCGTCGACCAAGCCCGCCGCGTCGCTCTCGCGGATTGCCGACCCAATTGCGCCCACCAGCTCGCCGACAGGCTCCACGCCCGGTACCACGCGCAGGAGCAAAAAACTCCCCATCTTGCTATCTGCCAGCGCCTGCTCCGCCGCGAGCTCTTGGCCAAAGGCAGCCTGCTTGAGCACGCAAGTACCGTCAACGCAGCGTTTATCCTGCGCCACCGCCTCATAGTCAAAGGCACGGCCCAGCGCGCTTTCGACCAGCCCGCACAAGATGCGGAACAGGTTTTGATAATAGAGGGTCATTTGGTTTTCGGCCGCACTACGCACAAAGATCAACACGGCGGGTGCCCCGTCGCGCTCGATCGCGTATCCAAACATGGGAAGCCCCGGCGTCAGCTCGCGGTTCACCCACAGGTTCGAACGACCCCCGTCGCCCAAAAGAGGTGCAAGCTGCTCAAGCGTGAGCGAGCGTACGGCATCTTCGGCAATCGCGGGACTTGCTGCCACCAGGCGTGCAAATGCCCCGCCCGAAACATGGTAGATCGCCACCGAATCGTTCTCGAGGATCTCGCCCAGAAGCTCGCAGCACTTGCGATAGATGTCGCGCGGGTTGAGCACATCGAGCTCCTGCGTCACGGCAAAGATCTTGCCAAAGCTGTCGTGGCGACCCACGATCTGGCGCCTGTACGCGCGCTTGTCCTCGATCGCGTCGTGGTAGAGCTGCGTAAGGAACGTATTGCGGTTGCGCACGAGATCGTTTTGGTCGCGCTCCGCCCTAATGGTCTCGCTGTTGCGCAGCTGCACATAGCCGCACACGGCACCCACCACAAAGTACGCAATAAACGGTAGCCAGTTGGACGGCTCGTAGAACAGACCCTGGAAGGTATAGCCGTACTGAGTAAAGTAGCTGGCTGCCAAACCAACCGACGCCAGCAGCGCCGCAACCAGGCCAAAGTCCAAGCCATACAGCGTGCCGATCAGCACCACGTAGAGCAGGCGATAATCGAGCACGTTGAGCTGGACCGATTGTGAGAACAGATGCTCCAGTACCTCGAACAGAACCCAGGCAACGCCCGTCTCTAGGCATTTAATAGGCAGCGTGCGCATTTGGATGCGGTCGATGGCGGCACGCAGCGGGTTGATCTTTTTGATGCGTCCAGCGCCCCAGCGAGCTTGAATGGTCGAGAGATCGCGCAGCAAGTCGTAGCGCTGAAACCAGCCATAGCGCACGCGAGCGACGTCGCTGGCGGGCAGGGCGTAGCCAGCAGAATCGCCATAGGCAACGGCAAGGCCGGGGAACAGCGCCCTGAGGGCGTCGCCCACCTCACCCGCCGTGTGATGGAAGGTATCGGCTACGTCGAGCGTCTCAAAGTTACCATCCCAGCTATCGAAGATACGGCGTACCAGCACCGCAAGCTCCTCGGCACACAGCAGGGGAAACGCCGCATCCTGCGCGCACTGCAGAGCGACCGATCCGGTTGAGCACGCGTCGAACAACGGCACCAAAAACGGATCTTCCAGCGCGGCGGAGGCAGTGTACAGGAAGGGCACGCGCAGGATCTTGGTCTGAACGCCCTCGCGAGCAGCGTAGTAGCGGCACAGGTCGTTGGCTGCGCGGGCGATAATGCCCTTGCCCGTTCGCCCCGCGGCGTCGGTGGCACCCTCGGCACCCGCGGGCCCCGCTACATACAGCAGTTGGACCCGGCGACCCGCGCACGCACGAAAGACCGAGCGCAACAGCTCGATATCGCCCACGGTATCGGTATGCGGGGTAAGGTAATTGGAAAGGTAGACCATGCGGTCGAACTCGTAGGCCTGATCCAGGTGTTGCAGAAGCTCTTTCCACGAGGAATGGGGCGACGACTCGTCGCGGTACGCGTCCTGCGCGGCTACGACCTGCACATGGTCCCCGGGGAACGCCTTGGCACAAAAGTCATCGTCAACATATGCGGTGTTGCCAACAACCAGCACCTCCATGGCGCACCCCTCCCCTTAATTCCACATTTGTCATAGTCAAACATGCGTATTGTACGCTGTCAACGCGAGCCAAGGCGCCTTTAAGGCTGTTTTAAGAACTTTTTTAGGGGATGTGGGGACATCGAGAGTGCTAAATGAGCACCCAATCCAGAAGTGCGGTGAAAAACCGAGATCTGTCAAACAGGCCCCTGTTTTGAGCATCCGCGACCTGCAGTTTTGTTGGCAAAAATCGGTGTGCGCTCGGCGAGTTTCGATTTTCCCCGCACTTCTCCTACGCACCGGACTCGCAATAGCGCAGTACAATCCGCCAATCGCACTAACCGGAAAGCCAATCCAGCGACTCGCCTAGCCAACCAGATACGGCCCGATTACATCGAAAATTTCGCCCACCTTAGTTGCAGGGTTTTGCGCAGATGGCTTAATGTTACCCAGTTCCCTATGGTACGCGACGAGGCGCCCAGCACGCTGCAATGCTTCGCCTCGCCTATCATCCACTGCCCCAAACATCCCGTCCAGGTTCTTGCGGTACTCGATGCCCAAGTTCTTCGACATCTCCTGCGCGAGGGCATGCTGGCAGTCGGACGCGGACATATGCGCGGTCGTGTAGCGAAAGTGCAAAAGCGGCCACAGCTCGAAGCAGGGGTTCGACCACAACGCATGGAAGGTCCTCGAACCATCGGAGAGCTCGTCACATTTGCGCTTCATCGCATCAAAGTCGGACGCAGGAAAGTCATCCTTGTCATACACGAGCCACACGTGATCGAACGTCTCGGGCGCATAGCGACAGTGTTCGACGGCGAAGTCAAGCAGGTCAAGCGTGTGTCTGCCGGTCCCCTTAACGACAATGGCAACCTTGCGCTCGTTCGCCGCGCCCAACGCCGCACGCACGCCCTCAAAGTAGCGAGGCTCGGTCTCCTTGCCCTCGCTCACTACAAGATGACGCGTCATCTGAACCATGCGCGAGCGGCCCTCTCGCTTGCCGCTACGCCAGCCCTTCGACTTCTTCGCCACCATGCTAATCCCACTCCTCGATGCGGGTGAGGTACGGATCGGCACCGTAGCGACCGGACAGGTATTGCTTGTCGAAAGCCGCGTTCTTGCTTACCAGATTACCGTTTGCCTCGTGGATATCGGCGAGAGACCACAGTTGGCTCGCCTCCCCCTCGCCGCGTGCAGCGAACCATATCTCGTCACGGCGGAAGACATCGTTTCGCATGGTTGACACATCCTGGGACGAGAAGATGAGCTGCGCGCCACTCTTGTTGACCTCAGGATCCTTAAACAGCAGAATCACATAGCGAAGAAGCTTCGGGTGCAGTTTGGCGTCGAGCTCGTCTACCACAACGGTGCCACCACGCTCAAGCGCTGTCATCAGATACGCAGCCAACCCCATGAGCTTCTGGGTTCCGGCAGATTCCTCGGATAAACGCAGCTCGTACGACTTGCCGCCCACCTCGTGCCTCACGAAGACGCGCTGGCCGCGCCACTCCGGCGCCCTCTCCACTCTGAAGCCATCGATACGCACATCAACGGCGCGCAAAAAACGCGTGACCTCGCGCGAGTCGCCCTCGTCGAGCATTTGCTCGAGCATCCGCTCCAGGTAGGAACTGTTGTAGTTGAGAAACACGGCGTCGAGAAACCAGCTGGCCGCCTCCTGGACCACCGGCGCATCGAAGTTGATGCAAAGGAACGATAGGTACGGCAGGCTCGGGTTGAACCTCGCAGCCGTCACAAGCTTACGCAGTGTGGGGCCGAGTTCAACCTTTGTATCCTCGCGCTCGAACAGCATCGCCGTACGCGACGCTCCCAATTTACGCCGCCACAGCCCTTCGGACACGATCTCATCGGCGTGTACAGACAAGACATAGCGGTACTCGTGGTCGCCTACGCGGTAGTAGAGTTCGAACTCAGTGGGCTCGGCAGCAGATACGTCATCGAAACCAAACGCAGAACAACGGGGTATCGAAGGGCGATCACCCTCTGCCGTATCAGCACTGGCAGACAGCAGTCTTATCGGTCTGGCTACCGCCGAACGAACGTAATCAAGAGCCTCGAGCAGGTTAGACTTACCGCCAGCGTTGGGTCCATACACCGCGGCCACCGGTAGAAAGCCCTGCCCGTCAGGACACACTATGAGGGAGCGCTCGAACTCCTTCATCGGCGTCGCCTGCATGGAAAGCTCCGCCTCGTCGCGATAGGATCTATAGTTCCTGAAAGTGAACTGGCAAAGCATCGTCCTCAACATTCCTTTCATTATTTTGAAAAGATATATCAGAGTATTTCTTTGATTATAGACTTTAAGTAGACTAAATCAAGTGCTTGCTACACCAATGACAGCAGGCGCACGGTGCCAAACCGAGCATACTCGACCATCCCATTGCCGGAATGGCGTTTAGCTAGCACGTCACACAATACATGTATGAAAAAAGGGCGACACTCTCTAACAGAAAGCGTCACCCTTAAAGCTCCCAAAGAGCTTTTGTATATTGCTATATAGAATATGCAACCGATTCGAGAGTGGTTCAAAAAGCTAACCGAAACAACCGTCACGTGACCCCCACAGAGGGTCACCTAACAATTACCCATAGGCGAGCTCCACTAACGCTGGCATAACGCCTCCGCTAGACACAGCCTTACCATAGCTCGCGTACTTAGCTAAAAGTGCATTGCAATACTCCGGTTCAACCTGTTTACAAAAGCTCAAGTGGCCTAAAACGCGATGGGCGTGATTACGATCGCACTCGCGCATAAGCACCTGGTATAAGGAGCGCTTTAGCTCTGCTTTTCTTTGAGGCCCCAGTCGAAGGACGCCATCGCAGTCGAGATAGATGCCCGTGATTTTACGTAGGTGCCCTCGTCCAAAACAGCGAGTTTTGTCCTTATTCAGATTAAAACCCTTTTGCTTTAGGCGGTCATCGACAATAGCTAAAATCTCCGCAGAGTCTATCCATTCAGTTGATGAAATGCAGATATCGTCAGAGTATCGCGAGTAGACGAATCTTTCGCCTAGTCTAGCTGCAATCTCATGGTCAAACGAAGCCATTATGCGATTGGCAATAAAGGGCGAACACGGAGAACCCGTTGCAAGAGAACCCCGATAACATGATAAAGCTACGAGAAGATCGACATCGTCTGCAGTAAGACGCGAGCGAGATTCAGCGTTTGTCGACCGATACGTTCCCCCTGAAAACAGATTCCTGACCATTTGCTGAGTGCAGGACTCAAAGAAATGGCAAATATCAAGCAGAAGAAAATGACTGTTCTTGACATGGAGCCCGGCATTACGGCAGACACTTGAGCCCTTTTCGTAGGCTGTAGCGTAAGGAAGATCTATATCAAACTCCGTATTTATATAGTCCGAAATCCAACAATGGACGAGCTTCAAATCTGGCCGAGGCGCAACAATCTTTCTCCCACCGGCAAAAAAACAGTGATACCTATCTGTCGTTGAGCTTACAAGGCCCAATAGCTGACGATTTGTCATTCCAAGGTCGAAGCAAATTCTATCCGCAATAGACACCGGCAACGCCTCCATACCCCATTGATCTCTTACGAAGGATTACCCGCGCCCTCATATTTAAGAAATCTCGGTCTTCGTATCTCTTAAACATGAAATAGGAATCAAGGTGAATCGTGCTTTTAATCAGATAATCCGGACCCCTATTGCATCTCACTTTAGAAACAAGACCGGTAGCTCTCATCATGCAGCAAACATCCGACCAAGATATCGGAACGCCGGCATTTTTCATGTCTGCATTTAAAATGGGCGAGAATATTTTGAGCTTACTAGCACGGAAGCCTTTGGCCGCACAGTATATCGTTCGTAAATCGGTCTCCGACATGGGGCCCAATATTTGAAGCAAATCAAGTAACTCATGGACGAGCGAGCCCACGTTAATCTTGGACTCGTCTAGATTGATCATCTTTCTAGCGGCCTTTTGGCTAGCCTTGCCCCGCTTAGTAGCATTAACACCAATAAGGGGTCTTAGTTCAGAAACAAAGCGGCACAAGTCAGGCGAAGACATTGGGTTATTTAAGTCTAAGTAAAAGACTTTGTTAAGCGAAGAGTCACCCGTGGCTATTTCTTCCACTGGCCCATCAATCAAGAAGCTCCGAGAGCCCTTATATTGCTTTCCAACAGCAACAGAGGTAATCCAAGCAGCATGAGGCAAAGCGGAGAAAGCACCCAACTCGCAAAAAGATCCACAGCTCTCTGCAAAAATCAATATCCAGTCAGATATGTCGGCAAGCATGGCCTCTTGCTGAAGTAAATTAAGTCTCGAACCGTCCATTTCCGCCGCTACGTCTTCGGCAGTAAGACAAAAAACGTTTTTTAAAGCCTTGGTGTGATTGTTGGACACATAAGCTCTAAAGAAACGTCGAGAGGAATACAGGCTCTGGTCACCGCCGCAGGGAAAGATAAACAAGGGCAGTTTATTAACGTCACGATTAACCCTCAGATGATTTCTAAGAATATTCAAATCAGTTTTACTGATACAGTCGCAGAGCATTGCACCTCGATTCCAATAAGGACAAGGCCGCACAGTCCGTGCATATGGTCATTCCGTAGGCACGGTTTCGGGTCCGTGACTATGGAATGACCATATGCACGGACCCGAATTGGTAAAAACGTCTCAGTCCATCTTTAACAGAGGACTTGCTCCAATCGGGGCAATCAATGACTAGCTGCGACCTTGTCTCAAGTAACTTTACCATCAATATGTGTCTTAGGCTTGATATTGGCCGTCTTTAAATACCATGGCAGACATACGCACTCGCCCTTGACTATATTTGTCGTCACCACAAATAGCGACAGTCCTAAACCAGACCCAAATCAAACATCAGCAGAGCCGCAACGTTGTACCAAGTTCCATCATCAAGTGAACGTCACATTTATGCGCCCTGTCCACAAAAGCGATTTCAATATTTGCAAAAAGCGGAGTTAAATCCCCTAGCCAACAACTATCCAGTCACTACCGGCTGTACTCGAAATCTTAGAGGAATCGCCAATGCACACGATGGTCGCCGAAGCGCCGGGCACATACTTGGCCTCAAGAACGGAAACACCTTGCTCCTTAAGCCTTGAGGTCGTCTCGGTTATCCGAGTTTTATTCACATCATTTTTGCTGACCAGTTTAGCGCCATTGGCATCATTTTCACTCAGGCAGGATACAACCGTATTGTAATCGGCCCAATAACAGTACTCCCCAGAAAGCCATCCAAGCTCAGTGGCGCATATCGATCCAGTCGCAGAAACCGTCTTCGGAAGCAATCCGTAGCGCTGCCTTTCCTCAAATTCAAGAACATCGCAAAATACGCGATTAGCATTAAGTAATCTCGTTCCACAATAGTCCCCGTAAAACGGCGCAAAATGATTGCGGATAGTCCGCGACAACATACAGTAATCGTAGGTGTAGTAACACTTGAAGATTCGTAGGGCGTCTCCCCCTGCCCCTTCGGCAGAACGGGCGAATTCAACAAGTAACTGATCCCACATGCGCTCAATATAGGGAATTGCGAGTTTAACGCTATCCATATCAGACAAAGGAGCATCGCTCGTCTGCTGCATTATTCCAGTGGTTTTTGCCAAATGGAAATGAGCTGCCATGCGCTCGATCGTTCGGATAAACTCGGGCCGATTCCCATCCTCAATCGCCATAATTGCAAAGAAAACACTTCTCAACAGAAGATCGCTTGAAAATCGCTGAGGCAAGAGATCACCATATTCGCGCTCGTATGCAAAGAGCCTGGCCTCGCCCGTATCAATTGAAGAGTAACCAAATACGGAGTCCGAAGGAACGACATATGATGGAAGGACATTTGAGTGCACACTAGTGCACTTAATTTGGTAACGTTTAAAAAGGGTGGAAATCCAAAAGGTCACAACACCAAATAATGCCAACTCAAACTCAAAGGCAATACTCGAGGTATCAAGCACATCTAACCCCTGACCTCCGAGATAACCATCGATAACAAAGTGATCAAATGCAACAGAAAGTAAAAGAGACATGAACGCTTCAAACAAGAAAGGAAGGGTTCGGTACCGCAATTTACCCCTTGCATGCTTAGTAACCCCAAGAAATAACCAATAGAAAAGGGTGGGCATGCATCGCAGCGAAGGACCCGGAACTGAAAGTGCATCGCAAATCGCAGCAACAATAAACACCGGAAGCTGACAACAAATTGTTGGAGCGAGAATTCGGTAGGCAACGTTCAGTCTGCCCGACTCGTCGGTGGAATACAGTTCGTCGACGGTGTATTGCCCTCCAATCGCCAAGGGTCCAGCATAGTGGACAAGCTGAACGCTCGACAAACCAATAAAGACGTAGAAGACAATCCAAAGTAATATGACCGATTCCACCTATACAACGATCTCCTTAAGTCAAACGCGTGGGCTGCTTGTAGAAAGTCAAACATAAACAGGAAATAACAATACTAACCAACGGTATCGATTCCAACTTTACAGACCATAACCCCCTACGCAATAAAATCTGTCACAGTGAGTAAATGAAATCCAGGGCGCTGGTACACATGGCCCTTCAGTTTAATCAGCCATGACCCCCCCCCTCTTAAGTTCTCAGAAGCGCTAATCTCTTTTTCTATAAAAAATCGGCGCAGAATCGACCCTGAGAATACTGGAATTTCACGTTTCCTGGAAACAATAAATCTTTCCATTCATCCCTGGAAAGCACCATACCGACCCATCCAGCAAGGTCGGTAGGTAGTAGACAGGCAGTTTCGCAACCATTCTCAGATATCAGAGCCACTGGGGCACCATCTTCGCCAAACTTAACATCCATCACCTTATAGGTTCTGGGCTGATCGGTGATCCTAAGACGGGGGCGAAATAAGATTTTAGGATCGCTCAAATCGCCCGTATACAAAGGGTCATCGCTTAACACTTTAAAATGCTCCGAAAGACTCTGGCAGCAGAAGGTGTTGAATCTTTCCGCATTATTAGCGCTAAGCTCGCGGAGCTGAGCGGCGCTATCAAAATTATTGAAGTACTTTAGCAGCGCAATTAAAACGACAAGATCATCAGAGAAACCGCTTCCATAGACCTTGTACCAGCATTTATCATACTGAATCAACACTCGATATAGCTTTTTGTATAGTTCGAGTCGATCATCATTTAGGTTAAACCACTCCGCATCAAAAAGGTTCTTTTTAATCTCATCTTCTCGCGACCGATAGGTCAGTTCATCGCGAATAGCTTTCATGAGTTTTGCCACTATTCCAGCAAGCATGTCAGCCATTCTGACACCGAAGCACTCAGAAGAATCCGCTTCACGCACCCCATCAAAGCCAAGCCGTTCTGCAGCAGCTCTAGTATTCTCTTCTTGATCAATGATAAGCGTGCAGTTATCGATCTCATTATGCTCGCTCAGATATAGTCCGAATCCCGCAAGAGGCGAATAGTATTCCCACTGATAATCATCCAGTGGCATCACGTGGTCCATAACTTCCAAAATCGATCTGAATTGATCCATTTCGGTCCACTTAAGTTCGGGATTCGCTTTGTCATCTTCGATTCTATTTAGGAGAAAGTCCCGCAAAGCGTCTAATAAATCGTCGGGCGATTTATATATCGATTCAACAACTTCATTAGGTCTATATTGAACTAACAGCTTTGCAAGAGAGTATTTCATTAGATCGGCATTAAAGCAGGGCTGGTTTTGATATTGACTGAACAGTCTATCAACAAGCAATTCGACCTTACTTGAGAAGGAACAATAGACATACATTTCTTCATCAAACAGGTCGAGATAATCACTGATCAAACGCGCGTTATATTGAGACAGAGATTTAAATCCATATTTGAACTGGCTCCTTTTAAGACAAGTGCTCTTTAACTCTTTAGCGTTTGGAGAAAGATACTTTTTCTCGAATTCACAATACTGGGCAGCTAAATCGGACTCCCGTTGAGAATCCCACCCTACTATTGCAACAACAAATCCATCATAGAATTCATCGGCTTTGATGGTCTCGAGATTGAGTAAGCGGCTATGCTGGCTTTCGTCGTAGTAGAAATTGTAATCAGACATCCGTGATCAATCTCCGATCCATGAATGAACAGCGCAACGATAGCAAGCACAAACGTTCGTTGCATTTATTAATTGCCACCAATTATATTGTCTTAATTAATTATGCAAACATAACATCCCAGAGAAGAGTACGACCCCTCTGGTATGCCTCTACGGATATGCTTGCCTACAGTACGGCAGATTCGCGTGCCTCGCCGACAGACACACCACCGACGACGGAAGCATCTACGCCCACGGTCCCATCTCCTACGGCGTCCCCGGGCCAAAACTGATACGCGAGATCTTTGAGGGCATCCGGCACAATCTCGTTATCAAAACGCTCAAGTACGCATATCAGAAGGAGTATCGAATCATCGGGTGCGACCGGTCGAATGTCACCTTTTACCAGACGAGAATCACCCGGGCTGCAAAATTGAAAAATACGACCACGCAGAACTTGACCTAAGCAGCAGCCTCGCGGACTTTTCCTGGAAGGTTTCGGTGTCGAGTCTCGAAGAAGCAGAAGACGGCCTCACGCTAAAGCTGCCGCATCGCGTATAGCCAACCTAACACAGGCCCGAGCGTCGCCGGGGACTAAATCGGGCCCACTCCCCCTCCCCAACATTCCCCAGAAAGTTCGCTGATGCTGACGGGGGTTCCCGTAAAATAATCCCCAACAAAATATGTGCGGAGTGCTGGCCTGGAGCTGCCTTCGGTCCCTATTGGCTGCTCACCGAGAGGCTCCGCTATGAAACGACCCCTTTACTACCTGCTTTGCGCGATCGCGTGCACGTCCATGATCGGCGCGACGATGCCCATGGCAGCCATCGCGGAAGCCATACAGCCTCGACCAACAGCCGAGCAGCAGGCGCAAGCCGACGCCACGAGCAGCTACACAGGCAAGGCCGAAGACGGCACCAACGCAAATGCGACAGCAGATACCGTAGAGGACGGCACCGCAACATCCACCGGCACCAGAGACGTCAACACGGAAAGCGACGACGGCACCATCGCCGCAACCGGCACCCCCACCCCATCCCTCCGAACCCAAACCAACCCCACGCCCGAGGCCATCTCCGCAACATCACAAACCACCTACGCCCACTCCGCCACCGCAGCCCAAAACGGCGTCGCCTTCACCGTCTCGTGGAACGACGCCCCCGCGGGCACCGCGACGACCTTCCACGTAACCCAAACCAACGGCTCGTCCCAGGCCAAGGCGCGCATGGACGTGCCCACCTATTGGGACGGCGGCAGCCATGAGAGCATCTGCGACCCGTCGCGCGCGGCATGGGGCAGCTACTGCAGCCTGGGCACCGCGGGCCACGACTTTACCTTTGACTTCACGGCATCGGGCACGTACCGCATCCACTTCTACTTTATGGACAACGACAGATACGGCCCCCAAAACGACAAGGGGATCTACTACCTGCGCACCACGGCGGAGGTGACCGTAAACGACGCCGCCCACCCAAGCGTCACGCAGATCGTCAACAACGCCGTGGCCCAGTGCAGGCAACAGACAAACGGCTCGGAATACGACATGGCGCTGTGGCTCCACGACTGGCCAGCTGGAGTACGACCACAGCCTCAACTGGTGCTCGGCCGAAAGCGGCCTCACGCGCCACCAGGGCACCAGAGAGCTACCAGCGCATCTACTCCAAGCTCCTTAACGCAGCGGGCATCGCCAACGGCCGCATCGCCGGCAACAGCCATACCTGGAACGCCGTAAAGATCGACGGCAAATGGTGCCAGATGGACCTAACCTGGGACGACACCA
>CABQKL010000022.1 GCA_902464645.1 uncultured Collinsella sp. | reverse complement strand
GTCGCGGGCGGCTTGGACGTGATGTCGTAGCACACGCGGTTGGCGCCGGGAACCTCGGCAACGATGCGGCCGGAGATGCGGGCCAAGACGTCGTAGGGCAGCTTGGCCCAGTCGGCGGTCATGGCGTCGCTGGACTCGACGGCGCGCAGGATGATCGGGCGCTGATAGGTGCGCTCGTCGCCCATAACGCCGACGGACTTGATGTCGGGCAGGACCGCGAAATACTGCCAGCAGCTGTGCTCGGAGTTGCGCTCACCGGTCTGCTCAAACAGACGCTGGTTGTAGGCGTCCAGTTCCTCGCGCACGATGGCGTCAGCGTTCTTGAGGATCTCGAGCTTCTCCTTGTCGACCGCGCCGATGATGCGGATGGCCAGACCCGGGCCCGGGAAAGGCTGGCGGAACACGATATGACCCGGCAGGCCCAGTGCTAGACCAAGCGCGCGGACCTCGTCCTTAAAGAAGTGGTCGAGCGGCTCGATAAGGTCGAAGTGCACGCCCTCGGGGAACGGGATCAGGTTGTGGTGGCTCTTGATGGTGGCCGTCTTGCCGCCCGTCTTGCGAGCGCCGGACTCGATGATGTCGGGGTAGATGGTGCCCTGAGCCAGGTACTTGACCGGCTTGCCATCGGTCTCGAGCTGCTGCGCCACGGCGAAGAACTCTTTCCAGAACTGCGTGCCGATGATGCGGCGCTTCTCCTCGGGCTCGGTCACGCCGGCCAGAAGCTCGGCATAACGGTCCTCGGCGTGGACGTGGATAAAGTCGACGTCAAACTGCTTGGTGAAGACCTCCTCCACCTGCTCGGGCTCGCCCTTGCGCAGCAGACCGTGGTTGATGAAAACGCAGGTCATCTGCTTGCCCACGGCGCGGGCGCCCAGCGCAGCCACGACGGAGGAGTCAACGCCGCCGGACAGGGCCAGAATCACGCGGTCGTCACCGACCTTCTCGCGGAACTCGGCCGTCATGGTCTCGACCAGGTTGTCCATGCTCCAGTTGGGCTCCAGGCCGCAGATCTCAAACAGGAAGTTGCTCAGCAGCTGCTGACCGTACTCGGAGTGCTTGACCTCGGGGTGGAACTGCGTGGTGAAGATCTTGCGCTCGACGCACTCCATGGCGGCAACCGGACACACGTCGGTGCTGGCGGTAACGGTAAAGCCCTCGGGCACCTCGGACACGGCGTCGCGGTGGCTCATCCACACGGTCTGCTCCATGGGCGTGGAGTTAAAGAGCTTGGCGCCGGCCGTACGCGTGATGGTGGCGCGGCCGTACTCGCCCACCTCGGAGTGGCCGACCTTGCCGCCGAGCGTCACGGCCGTGACCTGATGGCCGTAGCAGAAGCCCAGGACGGGAAGGCCCAGGTCAAAGATGGCGGGATCGATGGACGGAGCGTCCTCGGCGTACACAGAAGCCGGGCCGCCGGAAAGGATGAGCGCAGAGGCGTTCATCTCGCGAATCTCGTCGGCCGAGATGTCGCAGGGAACGATCTCGGAATACACGTTGAGGTCGCGGACGCGACGGGCAATGAGCTGACCGTACTGCGCACCAAAGTCGAGTACGAGGACCTTTGCGGAAGCCTTTTGATCCATGGTTTCCCCCTCTTGTTGGCGGGGAGCCGGTGCCCACCCGCGCGAATAAACGAAAATTGCTTTCATAGTGTACACGTTATATGGGGTTTCTCGTCCCTCGCAGCCATCAGTGCACGGCAAACGCACGACCAGGGCCCCTATTTGACGGCAATTGAAGTGTTACCAAACGTTACAGATGATGTAATACGTTTGAACATTCACCGCCCTGTGCCACAATACTGCCGAACGACTCCGCCTCTGTGGCGGCAAATACGATAGGAATACCAGCATGAAGCGCATCCTTCTCATCGCCACGGGCGGCACCATCGCGTCGACCGAGGACGGTAACGGCCTCTCCCCCGCCCTGACCGGCGAGGAGCTCGCCCAGAGCGTCCCCGAGATTTCGGGCCTCTGCGAGCTCGACGTGGTGCAGCCCATGAACATCGACAGCACCAATATGCGCCCGAGCGACTGGATGCGCATCCGCGATGTCATCGTCGAAGGCTATGCCGACCACGACGGCTTTGTGATCCTACACGGCACGGACACTATGAGCTACACCGCAGCAGCGCTTTCCTATCTGATCCAGGACAGCCCCAAGCCCATCGTGCTCACCGGCTCGCAAAAGCCCATGGGCAACCCCTTTACCGATGCCAAGCTCAACCTGTACCAGAGCCTGCTCTATGCGCTCGACGAGCATTCGCACGACGTCTCGATCGTGTTTGGCGGCGTCGCCATTGCCGGCACGCGCGCCCGCAAGCAGCGCACCATGAGCTTTAACGCGTTCATTAGTGTCAACTATCCGCCCATTGCCTACATCCGCAACGACCGCATTGTGCGCAACGGGCTTCACGGCACGCATCAGGGCGAAAACCCGGTGCGTTTCTACGACAGCATCGACCCGCGCGTGTTTGTCCTTAAGCTCACGCCCGGCGTGAACCCGGGTATCCTGGACGCCCTGGCCGATAGCTACGACGCCGTAATCCTTGAGACCTTTGGCATTGGCGGTATTCCCGAGTTCGGCGAGTCCGGCGAATCATTCCAGGAGGCGATTTTCCGCTGGGTCGATTCGGGCCGCACCGTCGTTATGACCACGCAGGTCCCCGAGGAGGGCCTTGACCTGGGTGTTTATGAGGTCGGCCGTGCCTACGCCGACCATCCAGGTATTTTGCGCGGCGACGATATGACCACCGAAACGCTCGTGGCCAAGACCATGTGGGCGCTCGGCCAGTCACGCGATGCGGCCGAGATTCAGCGCCTGTTTTACAGCCAAGTCAACCACGACCGTATCCCGATGGCGTAGCTAAAACAAAATCCGCCTCTTTGGGCCTTGTAGGGCACGTGGTAGCCCTCGGAACGTGCAAAAAGCGGAGTTTTCAGCATCCGCCCCTTCCGGGAACGTTAAAACCGCTGGCTGTAAATTGCCTTTCGACTCGAAAGACTCGTTCCGCGCGCTTGTTATTCCTCATATTATTGAATTTTGTGGATAATCCAAAACATTACGCGTCGTATTTGTGGCCCCGGCTGCCGTCAAATTATTGAGGGATGCTGAATACTCGCGTTTTTGCACGCCGCCGTCGGGGGGACCCGTTCAACAAGCGGCAAATCTAGCAAAAAAGGCTACTCGATACCCTCGAGAAGCTCTGACACCGTCATGCCGAGTGCGGGTGCGATCTTAAATAGAACCTTGAGCGTGAAATTTGCCGTCCCATCTTCGATTCGGTCGAGGTAGGGTCGGCTGATTCCTGTCGCCACACAAAAATCAACCTTGGAGATACCAAGGTCTCTGCGCGTCTCTTCGACCCGCCTGCCAAGAATCTGTTTCGCACGTTCGTCCATGCAGCCGAGTTTGAAATGGAGCCGAACATAAACGTAAACTATAGTTTACGTTTTGCCGAATACACAGGAGTTTTCTATGTCGGGTTCTTCGGTCCGCACGTACCGAGCCACGCTTCGCACAAACAGCGCACCGCCCAAGCTCGTCGTCGTTGAAGCAGAATGTCTTTCGCCCGATGAGCGCACAGCATTTGCATTGCTATCAAGTCGCGTCGCCGCCGTTCTGGTCCCTTGCCCGGCGCAAGGTGAACTTGCCATCCAATGCCAAGCGCACAGCTGCTCGTTCAATCAGGCTGCCGTAATCGCATCCAGCCAACGCGGCCTGCCGCTCCTTTTAGAAGCCGGTATCGCGCTCTGCCTTCGCGGCGCCGGATACGAAAACGAGGCCGCCGCCGACATGGTCTTTAAACCACGATCGAGCGGCGGCCTCGCAGCAGCCATCGAATATGCTTGCAGGCTCGTTGCCTAAAAGGACAAGCTAGAAACCAAAGCCAAAGCCCGTTCCGGTAATCGCCGAGTACATAAAGTAAACGTTGATCACGTTGAGGAACACGCCCGTGATGCAGCCGTTGCGCAGGTAGCGCTCGCACACGATGCGCGCCATGGCGGCGGAGTCATCATTGTTTTTAGCCTGGCGTCCCGCCGTAAAGTAAGTCGCTACGCTCAGCAGCAGGTTGAGCACCGGCAGCGCCAGCAACTCGTAGCTCTTGCCCCAGCGCGTCACCTCGCCGGCGGCGTTAAACTTCGTTGCCACCTCGGGACCAATGTTGGGGATAACACACGCTGCGACCACCAGCGGAATCACCGCAAGTACGAGCAGTGCAATACCCATGTAGCCAGCTTTTTTGCCATATTTAAACATATGCGTCGTCCTTACACGTTAAAGCGGAAGTGCACGACGTCGCCATCGGCCATGACATAGTCCTTGCCCTCAATACGCAGCTTGCCGGCAGCCTTGGCGCCCTGCTCGCCACCGAGCTCGATGTAGTCGTCGTAGCCAATGACCTCGGCCTTAATAAAGCCGCGCTCAAAGTCGGTGTGGATGACACCGGCGGCCTGCGGGGCGGTCGCGCCCTGACGCACCGTCCAGGCCTTGACCTCCATCTCGCCAGCCGTAAAGAACGACTGCAGGCCGAGCAGCTTGTAGGCGGCCTGAGCGAGCACGTCCAGGCCGGGCTGCTCCAGGCCCAGGCTCTCCAGGTAGTCGGCGGCGTCCTCGGGATCGAGCTCGGAAAGCTCGGCCTCGATCTTGGCGCAGATCGGCAGCGGCTTGACGCCGTCGATGGGCGCCAGGTCCTCGTTGAGCATGTCCTCGTCTACGTTGGCCACATACAGGATGGGCTTCATGGTGAGCAGGAACAAGCCCTTGGCAGCGGCGCGCTCCTCGTCGGTCATCTCCATGGACGCGGCGCGCTTGCCCTCGTTGAGCCAGGCAAGCAGGCGCTTGGCGACCTCAAACTTGGGCATGAGCTCCTTGTCGCGCTTGGCCTCCTTCTCGAGCTTGGGCAGCTGCTTCTCGAGCGTGCCCATGTCGGCCAGGATGAGCTCGGTCATGATGGTGTCGGCATCGCCGGCGGGATCGACGAACTCGCCCGTGCGGCCCACCTCACGCATGACGTTGGGGTCCTTAAAGTAGCGCACGACCTCGCAGATAGCGTCGGTCTCGCGGATGTTTGCCAAGAACTGGTTGCCCAGGCCCTCGCCCTCGTTAGCGCCCTTCACCAGACCTGCGATGTCGACAAACTCGACCGTAGCCGGCACAATGCGGCCGGGGTTGACGATGTCGGCGAGCTTTTGCAGGCGGCTATCGGGCACATCGACGATACCCACGTTGGGGTCGATCGTGGCAAACGGGTAGTTGGCGGCAAGGCCGGTCTTTTTGGTAAGCGCGGTGAACAGCGTCGACTTGCCCACGTTGGGCAGGCCCACGATACCGATGGAAAGGGACACGACAGCTCCTTTTGGTACAGGTACTTCAAACTGCATAAGTATAGCGCCGCCGCAGCATCTGGGCGAACCCGGACGCCACGGCGGCGCAAATGAAGCAGAGATGAGTGAGAGTTCGAGACTGCAGTCCTTACTTAAGCTCGGGCCAGAAATCCTTGTTGGCCTCGATGAGCTCGTCCAGGATCTGCTTGGCAACGCTCGCCGAAGGAATGGTCTTGGAGAGCGTGAGTGCCTGCCAGAGCTTCTGGTAGCTGCCCTCGACCCAAGCCTGGACAACGAGCTTCTCGACGGAAACCTGCTGCTCCATGAGACCCTTCTGGAACTGCGGAATCGGGCCCTGGCAGATCTTCTCAAAGCCGTTGGAGCCGACGATGCAAGGCACCTCGACCATGGCCGTCGGGTCGAAGTTGGGCACAGCGCCATCGTTGGGGACGATCAGCAGGAAGCGCTCGAGCGTGTTCTCGGCCAGTGCGCAGGCAAGGTCGACGATGTAGTTGGCATGTACATCTGGCTCAAAGCCGCCGTCTTTAGCCGTACCCTTGGCGATGATGTCGCGGCAAGCGCCAAAGACCTTCTTCTCGCGGCCGTCCATAACCTCATTGGCGCGAGTGTAGTTGGGGTCAGACGTCTCGACGACATAGTCCGGGTACAGGTAATACTTGAGGTAGGTATTGGGAATCGTCTCGGGATCGACAGCATAGACATCCTTGGCCTTGCCGAAGGTGTGAATCCAGCTCTCCTCGACATGCTGCTCCTTGCCGGCCTCGTGCTCGATGCCGTCCAGGTAGCCGTTCTTAGCCATGTGCTCCTTAATCTGCGGCATGAGGTCGTTGCCGTCCTTGTCGTAGATCTTGCTCCACCAACCAAAGTGGTTGAGGCCGTAGTAGCTATACTGCAGCTCGCGACGATCCTTGATGCCGCACATACGGCTCATCTTATCCATGAGGTCGATCGGCATGTCGCAGATGTTGATGATGCGGCTGTTGGGGCGCAGCACGCGGCAAGCCTCGGCGACGATGGCCGCGGGGTTGGAGTAGTTGAGCATCCAGGCGTTGGGGCTGTACTTCTCCATGTAGTCGAGGATCTCGATAACGCCGCCGATGGAGCGCATGCCGTAGGCGATACCGCCGGCACCGCAGGTCTCTTGGCCAACGCAGCCGTACTTGAGAGGAATCTTCTCGTCAAGCTCACGCATGGCGTACAGGCCGACGCGGATGTGAGCAAGGACGAAGTCGGTCCCGGTGAATGCGGTCTCGGGATCGGTGGTGTAGCTAAACTCAACCTCGGGGGCGTTCTCGTGGAAGTAGATCTCGCAGGCCTTGGCCACGGTCTCCTGGCGCTCGGCGTTGTTGTCGTAGAAGGTCACCTTGTTGACCGGGAAGCGGTCGCGCTCCTCAAGCAGCATCAGAGCGATGCCCGGGGTGAAGGTAGAGCCACCGCCGGCAATGGTCACGGCATAGTTTTTCTTGGACATGATGTCCTCCTCATTCTGGCCGCTTGCTCAATCCATCCCCGTACGCGGCCTGCACGGTTTGGAATTGTTACCTAGAAGTGGAGTTTTTATCTCTAGAATCGGCCTTGCGGTGCATACCGGCTCTGCAAGGCCGATTGTTTCGATGGACGATGGTTTACAGAAGACTCTCGAACTTCTCGCGAACCTGCGGGACGGTAAGGCCGATGATGACCTGGATTGACTGGCCTTGGACCACCAAGCCATGCGTACCGATTGCCTTGAAGGAAGCCTCGGGTGCAACGGCGCCCTTGTCCTTGACGTTAACGCGCAGACGGGTAGCGCAGTTAGTTACATCGATGACGTTGTCCGTGCCACCGAGTAGATCGAGGATGTTCTCGGCAAGCACCAAGCGCTCGTCATCCTTACTCTGGGCGACCGATTTGCTAGCAGCAGCACCGCTCTGCTTTTGCTTGTAGTCGGCCTTGGACTTGAGCTCGACCTCAACATCGTCATCCTCGCGACCGGGGGTCTTAAAGTCGAACTTGATGATCAAGAAACGGAAGACCACGACCCAAAGAGCGGTAAAGCACAGACCGACAAGGATGGAGATGGCGTACTGCAGACCGTGTGCGGCCCAAAGGGGCAGCCAGTCCCACGAGAGCATCGAGATGATTCCGCCGTCGAAGATGCCCACGACGCCAAGGAGGTTTTGAGCCATGCAGCCGAGCGCTCCGAGCACGCAGTGGACGACGAACAGGCCGGGCGCAATGAACAGGAAGGTGAAGTCAAGCGGCTCGGTAATACCGCAAAGCATAGCGGTAAGGGTGACGGGAATGAGCAGAGCCTTGACGCGCTGCTTGCGCTCGGGTTTGGCGGTCATATAAAACGCGATGGCGACGCCAAGCGAGCCGAAGACTTTAGTCCAACCAGGGCAGGTATAGGCAGCCCAGGGTGCGGCGTCCTTAAGAGCAATGCTCGGATCGGCAGCCAGTTGGGGCAGGATGTTGGCCCAAGCAGCAAAGATGCCGCCGTTGACCGCCGCGTTGTCATAATAGAACGGCGTATAGATAAAGTGGTGCAGGCCTGTAGGAATCAGCACGCGCTCGAAGAAAGCAAAGACGCCCACGCCAAACGTACCGGCGGAAAGGATGAATCCTTGGAAGGCGGCGATAGCAGCCTGAACATGCGGCCATACCAGGCAAGCGATAATAGCGACCGGAACCATAACGAAGAAGCCGATCATATAGATGAACACGGAGCCCGAGAACACGCCCAGCCACTCAGGAAGTTCGGTGTCGAAGTACTTGTTGTGAAGCATCGTGGCGATACCAGAAATGATAAGTGCGCCCATGATGCCCATATCAAGCGTTTTGATGCTTGCGATAGTGGCAAGACCAGTACCGCTGCCCGCCTCGACAGAATAGTCGACACCAAAGACAGGGCCCCACTGCCCCAAGATTGTGCTTACAAAGTAGTTGAAGGTAAGGTAGATGGCCAAAGCCTCCATGCAGCAGCGAGCGTTCTGCTTGTTCGCGAGCGAGATTGGCAACGCTACGCAAAACAGCAACGGCATCTGGTTAAAGAGCGTCCAACCACCCTGGAGCAGCACATTCCAGCAATCAAACCAAAGATGGCCCGCAGTGGCCATCTCGCCAAAGATCGCCTCGGTGGTAAACAACGTACCCAGGCCGACGACGATTCCGGAAAATGCGAAAAGAATTGCAGGCGTGTACATTGCACCGCCGAAACGTTGTATCTTTTGCATCATGACGGGGAATCCCCCTCTCTTCATTCGGAGCGCTGCGGTTTTGGCTTCACTCGAGACCGCAGACGCGCCGTTTGCGTGTACCTCGTGCAATAGGACGGGTGGGCCCGCTTCCCTGACTTCTTGCACTTACGTTTTATCACATCACTTATCTATACAAGTTAGCATTAATACTACGGTCGGTAAACGGTTGATTATTGGCCGTAAACGATATATGTCCAGTATTTCGCCTGCTAAATCTGGCATAGCTGATGGCTGCATTTTAAATTTCTTTTCTACTTGTCTAGATGTGCTTGTCTATATCTATAGACAATCCTATACTTCATTACAACATTCACCGCCACGTTAAGGAGTCACCATGAAAAGCGCGGTCTTCTATGGAAAGCACGACCTCAGAGTCGAGGAATCGGCAAAGCCGGCCGTGGGCAGGCGCGACGTTCTGATCAACGTCAAAGCTTGCGGCGTCTGCGGTACCGACGTTCATATCTATGAAGGCGACAAGGGTGCAGCCGACGTTACCCCGCCCACGATCCTTGGTCATGAGTTTGCGGGCGTTGTCGAGGCCGTGGGCAGCGACGTCGCTGGCTTTAAACCTGGCGATCGCGTGTGCATCGACCCAAACCATCCCTGCGGCTGCTGCGAACCCTGTCGCGACGGAATCAACCACTACTGCGAGCATATGACCGGTTACGGTACCACCGTTAACGGCGGCTTTGCCGAGTACTGCTCCGTCGATATGCAGCAAGTCTACAAGTTGGGCGATCACACCAGCTTTGAGCAGGGTGCTATGACCGAGCCCGTCGCCTGTTGCCTGCACGGCATCGATATGTGCAACATCAAGCCCGGCAGCACAGTTGTCGTTATCGGCGGTGGCATGATCGGCCTGCTCATGATGCAGCTTGCTAAAAACGCCGGCGCCACCAAGGTTGTCTTGCTCGAGCCCGTCGAAGGCAAGCGCGAGGTTGCGCTCAAACTCGGCGCCGACCTGGCAATTGATTCCATCCACGAGGACGTCCCGGCCCGCCTGAAGCAGGAGGGCGTCGGCAACGTCGATGTCGTTATCGAGTGTGTTGGCAAGCCCGTCACCATCGAGCAGGCCATCCAGATCGCCGGCCACAAGGCTACGGTCATGATGTTCGGCCTCACCAAGCCCGATGAGACAATCACCGTCAAGCCCTTCGAGGTCTTCCAGAAGGAGCTTGTGCTTACCTCGTCCTACATCAACCCTTATACGCAGCGTCGCGCGCTCGAGCTCATCGACTCTGGCAGGCTCGACGTATCCTCGATGGTCGCCAAGGTGGCTTCCCTCGACGAACTCGGCGCCATCCTGTCAGACCCAGCTCTGCGTGCCATGGGTAAATATATAATCGACCCCAGCAAGTAAATCGATCGACACCTGCGCGAGCGGTCCTCATCCACCGCTCGTGCACTCAGCTCTAGGAGACCGTCATGGCGCGAGCCATCTTCCAAACTATTTATGACAACGTGAAGCAGTCGATTGACGACGGCACATACGCCTATCAGAGTTATCTGCCTTCGGAGACTGAGCTCACGCAGCTGTTTGACTGTTCGCGTATGACGGTCCGTCGCGCCATCTCGATGCTTGCGGCAGATGGTTACGTGCTCCCCCAGCAAGGCAAAGGTATGCGCGTCATTCGCAACATCAGTGACGAGAAGAGTCGTGGTGGCGGCGGACTCGAGACCTTTAAGGAAATCGCGGCCAGCCGAGGCTTTGAACTCAAGACTGTCACCACCGTTTTTGAGCTCCTCGTCTGTAGCAAGGCACTCTCCGGGATTACCGGGTTTCCCGAAGGCTGCGAGCTCACGCGCGCCAAACGCATCCGTTACGCAAACGGACAAGCCGTGTGCTCGGACGACTCCTATTACCTAAGCTCACAGGTACCGGGGCTGACACCCGAGATTGTCAACGACTCGATCTATCGTTACCTCGAAGAAGACCTTGGCATTAAGATTGTCACGGGCAAACGCGATGTAACGATCGAGCATCCCACGCCCGAGGATACGCGCGTGCTCGATCTCGACGACTTTAACGCACTCGCCGTTATACGCGGACAGACCTACAACGCCGACGGTATCCTTATGGAATACACCGAGACCAAACAGGTCCCCGGGTTCTTCTTGCTCCATGAAACCGTGACACGCAACGGTACCGGTCGAACCGGCCACCAAAGCAGCATGAACTAACCATCTATTAGTTGCGGTGGAATAGTTCCTAGAATGGCCAGCTTAAGGGCAAAACAGGAACTATTCCACCGCAACTTTTTTGGCCGGCGGGGCAGTACCTGTCCCACCGGCCATCATTTACGCTCGTTTAGCTAGTCCGCGAGCTTTTCTACTTGGTCGAGCATCTTGTTGAGCTTTTCCTTTGCCTCGGCCTTGACCTTCTCGGCCTCCTCGTGGGCCTTCTCCTTCTGGGCGGCCTTTTCCTCGGCTTCGGGATCGACGACGACCAGATTGGACGCGTCATGCTCAACCAACTTGAGCGCATGCTCGGGGCACACCTTGACGCAGGCACCGCAGCCCAAGCAATACGTCGACTCCAACGCAAAGCGGCCGCTTCCCACCAAATCGCAGGCGAACGTGGGGCATACATTGACGCACTCGCCGCACGACGTACACTTGTCAAAATCGCACTCCGGCGTGCTCACCTGCATGTTCTGGGCAAGCTCGGGGTGGTTTTGCAACGTTGAGAGCACCAGTTGGCGCCCGTGCGTGAGCGAACGGCGACGCTTGGTCGTCGTGGTGCCGCACATGGTGTTGAGCGTGCGCTCCAGCTGGGTAATCTGATGGCGATGGGCCTTGAGCTTTTGCGTCACCGAGGCCAGCGCCGCCGTCGCCGGGTTGAGCTTGGTCACCGTCAGGCCCGTGGTGCGGGCGATCTTTTCCATGTACTCCTTGCGTTCGTACTCGCGAAGCTTATGGCACTTGAGGCTCTTGGGGTCGACCTCAAGGCCCATACCCGTGCCAGACCACTCCTCAGCCTTCGCAATCGCCTCGCCCAGAATGTCCTCACCGCCGGTGTTGCGGCATTTATCGCACACGCCCAACGGCAGGTATACGCTCACGTTGGGGTAGTCGGCCAGTACCGAGAACCAGGTCTCGGCCGTAATATCGCCCACGCAGGCAACGACGACCTCGTTTTCGCGCGGCATGCGCTTAAGGGCGCGCGTGCAGGTGACGTAGGCGGTCTCGTGACTCGTAGCAGCAGAGACGATATCGTCATACAGATTTTTGGGCGCCAGGCGCGGCGAGATGATCGCCTCGGTCGGACAGGCAGCGGCGCACAAGCCGCACTTGCGACAGGAGTCGAGGATCTCGATGGCGTCTTCCTCGACCTCGATAGCGTTGACCGGGCACACGTCCATACACGCGGTGCAGCCGCTCTTTTCGTTTTTGCAGGTCAGGCACGGAATGGTGTTGCCGCGCGGGCGCTCCTTGTAGTCGGCAGGATTCCACTGCGGCGCCGACGGATCGAGTGCATCGGTCACACCGCCAAGCGGGTTTTTAAGAAAGTCGAAACCCTTGCTGATCTCGATAATGTCATCAAACAGATCGTGTTCCTGCGCCATGCGCGGCCCCTCCCTGAGCAGTGCAAACAAGCAAGAGATAATGATACGCTATCGGTCCACGCCTCGGGCAAATTACACGCGGCGCATCTTTGCGGCAAATAGCCTATGCCTATCGCCGCCTCGATTGCACAAGGTCAATCAAGCGCCAAGCTATGCCTCACACATGAGCTGCACGAGCTTTTGTTTGGTCACCTTGGCCTGCTCGTTGGCCATATTACGCTCGTTTCTAAAGACCGCATTTGCAACACCCTGCAGGTCGGCATCGGAAATCTCGCCAAGGCCCAGCTCCGCGAGCGTCGTCGGCAGACCAACGCGCTGGCAAAACTCGAGCACCTGATCAAGCTCGGGTGCACGCTCCAGGCGCAGCTGCACCACCAGGCCAAATGCCACGGCTTCACCATGCATGGCCTTGCACTCGGGCAGAATCGTCAGACCGTTGGCGATGGCATGCGCCAACGCCAAGCCACCGCTCTCAAAGCCGACGCCCGAGAGCAGAATATTGCACTCGATCAGGCGCTCAACTGCCGGCGATGTACGGCCCTTTTTGAGATCGCGCTTGGCAGCGACGCCACACTCCATGAGCGTGTCGTAGCAGGCACGAGCCGCGACCAGAGCCAAGTGCCCCGGCGCGCCACCGTGCTCGTTGGTACCGTGCGCCGCGGCGCACGAACGCGCCTCGAAGTACGTTGCCAGTGCGTCGCCCATGCCAGCGACCGTCATACGCAGTGGGGCCGCCGCGACCACGTTGGTATCGACCACGACCAGGTCTGGATTCTTCTCGAGCATCAGGTAGTGGTCGAACGACCCATCCTCGTGATACAGCACCGAAATCGCGCTGCACGGACCGTCCATCGAAGCCGCCGTGGGGCATACGCACAACGGCAACTCGGCATAAAACGCAACGGCCTTGGCGATATCGAGCATCTTGCCGCCGCCAATACCCACCACCATGTCGCAATACTCGGCCTGGGCTTCCTTAGCCATTTCGACAACGGCGTCTTCCGTACACGGACCGTCATAAATCTTAAAGAACGGCTCACTTAGATCTTCGTCCAGAAATCCATCGACGATCTGCTTGCACAGCCGATCCTCGGTGCCCTGGTCAAACAAGACATAAGCAGCGCAGCCCAACCATGACAAATACCTGCCCTGACGCGAAAGTTCGCCCGGCCCCTGAACATACCGGCCGGGACCGCCATAAACCATGGGAAGCGCCATACGAGAATCCGCCCTTCATCAAACAACGATTGGTACAAAGTAACCTTCCCCCTGCACCAACTTGTGCATTGGAGACAGGCCACTTTGCACCATAGCAAAAAGGGGCAAAGCCATCTGCTGGCTTTGCCCCTTCCTTAGCTTGATTTACTCATCCATGAGATAGTAGTGGCCCAGCGCGTCGGCACCCAGGATGGCGTTTGCGACCATCTCGGGAGTCACCTCAAACGGCATGTTGCACATGGTGTCATCGGGTGCGCAGGCGGCCTCGGCAACAATCATGGCCTGCTCGCGCGTAAGCTCGGCAACGCCAAGTTCCTTCATCGTGACCGGCAGGCCCAGCTCAATGCAGAAGCCCAAGACTTCCTCGAGCTTCTCGGTCGGGGCATTCTCGAGTACCAGCTGGACGATGGTGCCAAAGGCGACCTTCTCGCCGTGATACATGCCGTGGCACTCGGGCAGCATCGTCAGGCCATTGTGGATGGCATGAGCAGCAGCAAGGCCCGAGCTCTCAAAGCCAATGCCCGAAAGCAGCGTGTTGGCCTCGATGATGTGCTCGACGGCAGGCGTCAGCGCACCCTTCTCCAGCGCGACCTTGGCCTTGACGCCATCGGCCATAAGCGTCTCGTAGCAGAGCTTGGCGAGCGCCAGGCCGGCCATGCCGCCCTTGCCGCCAGCGCAGGTGCCGCCGTCGGCATCGTGCGTCGCCTGAGCCTCGAAATAGGTTGCGAGCGCATCGCCCATGCCGGAAACCGTCAGGCGCACCGGGCTCGCCGCGATAACTGTCGTATCCATCAGGACAATATTGGGGTTTGCCTTAAGGAAGAGATACTTGTCGAACTGGCCGTCGTCGGTGTAGAGCACCGAAAGTGCCGAGCACGGAGCATCGGTCGAAGCAATGGTGGGGCAAATGATGACCGGGGACTCCAGGTAGTAGGCAACGGCCTTCGCGGTGTCGAGGATCTTGCCGCCACCGACGCCGACGATGATGTCGCAACCGTTGTCGCGAGCGAGCGCAACCAGACGATCGACCTCGCCCTTGGAGCACTCGCCGTTAAAGTCCTCAAACAGCAGCTCGGCCTTGGCCTCGGCAAAACTGCCCTCGATCTTGGCACCGACGCGCTTCTTGCCCGAAGGCGTCACGATGACGAGGGCCTTAGCGCCGAGCGGCTCGACATAGGAGCCGAGCTTGGCCAGCTCGTCCGGACCCTGGATGTACTTGCTGGGGCTATTGAAAATTGCAGCCATAACTATCCCATTCTCTAAAAGAAAAAAGAAAGGGGCTCCGTACGGATACGTGCGGAGCCCCTCGTTACGATAACAAGAGTCGATTAGAAATCGATGTCGGTGTCGTAGTAGCAGGCCTTGAGGATCTTCTCGAAGTCGGCAGCCTTGGTCTCACGCGGGTTCTCCGGCGTGCAGGCGTCGGTCTCGGCGTTCGCGGCGATCTCGGGCAGCTTGGCGAGGAACTCCTCCTCGGAAACCATCTGCGGGTTCTCGGCGTCGACCTTCACGCCACCATTCGCGTAATCCTTGATGGACTGCGGAATGTTGAGCTGGTCGTTGAGGTCGCGAATCTTCTGGACGAGCGCGGCGATGAGCTCCTCGTTGGTCTCGCCGGGAAGGTGCAGGATCTCCTTGGCCACGTAAGCATAACGCTCGGCAGCACGGGGATCCTTGGAGTTCCACTGGATGACCTTGCCCAGGTACATGGCGTTAGCAGCACCGTGGATGATGTGGCCGTTCTCGAAGGCAGCACCGGTCTTGTGAGCCATGGAGTGAACGATGCCGAGCAGGCCCGAGGAGAAGGCGATACCGGCGATGCACTGAGCCTCGTGCATGTGCTGACGGGCCTCATGGTCGCCAGCATAGGACTTGGGCAGCCACTCGACGATCTCGCGGATGCCGTGCAGAGCGTTGGCGTCGGTGAACATAGAGGCGCAGGTGGAAACGTAGGCCTCCATGCAGTGGGTCAGAGCGTCCATGCCGGTATGAGCGCACAGCTTGGCGGGCATGGTGTAGGTGAGCTCGGGGTCGACGATGGCGACATCAGGAGTGATGTTGAAGTCGGCCAGCGGGTACTTGATGCCCTTGGCGTAGTCGGTGATGACGGAGAAGGCAGTGACCTCGGTAGCGGTGCCGGAGGTAGAGGAGATGGCGCAGAAGTGAGCCTTCTGACGCAGCTCGGGGAAGCTGAACGGCTGGATGATGTTATCGAAGGACTCCTCGGGATACTCGTAGAAGACCCACATGGCCTTAGCGGCATCGATGGGCGAGCCGCCGCCGATGGCAATAATCCAGTCGGGCTCGAACTCGCGCATGGCCTCGGCGCCCTTCATGACCGTCTCGATGGACGGATCGGACTCGACGCCCTCGAACAGCTTGACCTCGAAGCCGCCCTCTTTGAGGTCGGCCTCAACGTCCTGCAGGAACCCGCCGCGGCGCATAGAACTGCCGCCAGAAACGATGATGGCCTTCTTGCCCTTGAGGTTCTTCACCTCGTGGCGAGCGCCCTCACCAAAGTACAGATCGCGAGGATTGGTAAAACGTCCCATACTGTGCCTCCTAAACAAGCCCCTCTTAGACTTGCGTATATAACGGAGCACCCGATTGGCTCCGTTAGGACCGTTTTGCGCGTTGCCGGCGATGACAATGCGCGATGTCTAAACGTCTCAACGCTCAGACAAACATTATTCTACCGTTCTGGTTGGTCAGTTATTCACCTAAAGCCGACAATGATGAAACGTTTTTTCTATCCCTGAAGACCCTTGTGGGGCATTCATACTCCCAAGCTGGGCAAACGTTTTATCAAGGTTGACCACATATCCCGGGCAGGACTGTGCCCCTCCAAAATGTGCCCCGTTCGCCGCCAAAAATCGACCGTTTGCGGCACCGTGATACCACTCAGTCGTCCAAGGTGCCGACATTTGTGCGACATCCGTCTTCGTGGTGCAAAGGTGCATGTCCAAGTGCGGCACCCCCGGTGTGCCACATGCGGGTAAACTAGAACCTTATATAGAGACATTTGAACCCTAACCGCAGCAAAGGAGGCCCCATGGCATTCGATCCCATTCAAGAGGATTGCCATCGCCTCGTTCTTGAGGCCTTGCGCCGCGACAATATCCCGCTCACCGACGGTGCCGCCGTAGAGCGTCTGATGGAACAATTCACCCGCAACCCCGCGCCGCTCATCGTGCACGACCGCGACCGCGCCGGGCACCTCATTGCCAAGGTGGTCGAGGCTGTCGACTACCGCATTCCCTTTATCCCTGACGATACCCAGGCAGAGCAAGAAGAGGCCGCTGCCGAGAACATGCTTCGCGAGGCAGCCGCGCTCGACCCCACCAACTGGGATGCCCAGCGCATGTTGATCGCCCTCACCGCCAACTCCAACGAGGAGTACGTACAGTACTTGGTATCCAAGCGCGATGAAGTCGAGCATGATCTGGCGCTCAAGATCGCCTCGGCGCAGGACCCCTACGAGCGCGAGGCCGCAGGCGACCTTATGCGCCGCCCCTATCTGCGCTGGCTTGCCGCCCTTGCGTCGCGCGCCCTCATTAGCGGCCGCTATCGCATGTCGCTCGAAGCCGCAAACCGCAGCCTCGACTTTGCCCCCAACGATCCGGCCGGCGTCCGTCACACCGCGATGCTCGCCATGGCGAAGCTCGAATACCCCGCCGAGGAGCTCAAGTGCTTTCGCTCTGCCCACTCCGTCCCCTATCTCGCTAACACGCCGCTACGCCGTCGTCCCAAGGACGCGGAGCGCGACTTGGACCCGTGGACGCTCATCGCGCTGATGAGCGCTGCCTGGCGCGAGCTGGACTACGAGGGTGCCGAGCGCTACTTGCGCATCCTGGTGCGCTCATGCCCGCACGCGGCCGAAGCACTCTACTTCCAAACCGAGTTTCCCGATGGCGTCTATGCCCGCGTCAACGCGGGCGTGGGCTCCACCGACGAGCTTGTCCTTGCGCTGTCCGAGGCGACGCCGGTACTGCAGGAGGGCTTGGGCGCCCCCGACAACGCCAGCTTCGCTGCCTGGGTCGCCACCAACGATATCGTCCGCTCCCAGATCGACGAGCGCATCCTGCGGGCGGCCGAGCAGGGCTTGCCGTTTAAGGGAGGAGACCTCTAATGGATCCGAGCGTCTACATCCCCGTCTACCTGGAGCGCGCCTACCTTGCGTCGCACCCCGAACTCACCGATGCAGCACGCGAGCTTGTCCATAACGACGTGAGCGTCAACCCTCATAAGTATGCGCAGACCGAGCATGCCCAGGCACTGCTGTCCTATGCAGGTGTCCACCGCCACCTGCTCGACGAGCTCCATCGCATCGAGGACATGGGCAGCGATGAGGAGTTTGAGCAGACGCGCAACCGCCTGTTCGACGATATGCGCGATGAGCTACTCAAAATCGTCCGCGTCGATGCGTATGTCCTCGATGCCCAGCTGCTCGCCATCATTTTGGCGGACACGCCCGTCGACGCCTGTCTAGGCGACTTGATGAAGCTCGAGGCGACCACGGCCGACTACTTGCAGCAAAGCGTGCCCGGGTTCGACATGGAGGCCCCGCACTACTGGGCCAACAAGGTTTTGACGGACGGCGTGACGGCGGCCGATCTCACCGTAAGCGAGCCGGCTCTTATCGGGTGGCTCCACACGCTCGAGGCCATCTCGCAGCTGTGCATGGCGAGCGCTCGCTACCGTGCTGCCGCCAACTATTCTCGCCGCGTTCTTAAGGCGGAAGGCTATCCCACCCGAGCTGCAGGCACCGTGCTACTCGCCCTCGCTCGCCTGGAAGACGAGGACGGCTTTTTTGCCCTGGCCCACCAGCTCGAGGAGCAGATGGGGGCCGATGCCCTCGAGAGCTCCCCCTGGTACCTACTCGCCCGCACGATCCTGTTGTTCAAAACGAACAAGATGCGCCCGGCGACACGCGCGCTGCGTGAGTTTGCCAACCGCTGCGAGGGCGGCGCGTTCTTTTTGCTGAACCCCATGTATCAGACGCCGTACCTTCCCTGCCGGCCCGAACCGCACGACCCCTGGGACCTTTCGCATCAGGCAGTTTGGGAGGCCGACGGCATCATCTCGGATACTCCCGACTTTGCCCCCTGGGCCAGCGCTTGCGAAGACGTATCGCAGCTTGCCCAGGAATTTGCGCGCCGCTACGGCTTTTAACGGCACAAACGTCACGACCATGTCATTCACGTTAGGAACGGCTTCATGAACTTCCGCTCATCTCTCGCCTGCACCTCGAGCGATATCGCCCGCTGGGGACTGCGCTCCGTCCTTAAGCGCCAGGGCGGCGTACTCCCCGGCCGCATCGCCATGAAGATCGACCCCGAGCTGCTAAGCGACCTCGCGGGTCTTGTCGACCGCAGCGTGGTAATCACCGGCACCAACGGCAAGACCACCACCTCCAACCTCATCGCCGATGCCGTTGCCGCCAGCGGCGCCACCGTGGTATGCAACCGCGCCGGCAACAACATGGAGCCAGGCGTGGTGGGCGCGTTGCTCGAGGCGCGCGGCAACCTTAAGCGAACCGCCAGCAGCAAGCGCGTAGGCGTCTTTGAGTGCGACGAGCTCTACACGGTGCGCGTCCTGCCCAAGCTCAAGCCGACCTACTTTGTGCTGCTCAACCTGTTCCGCGACCAGCTGGACCGCTACGGTGAGATCGACCACACCCAGGACGTCATCGCCCACGCGCTGGAGCTTTCGCCGGCAACGACGCTCATCTATAACGCCGACGACCCGCTGTGCGCCTCGATCGCCGCGCGCGTCCCCAACACGAGCATCGCCTTTGGCATCGACGGTGCTACGGGCACCGAGTCCGATCGCATTAGCGACTCGCGTTTTTGCTCGCAGTGCAACGCGCCGCTGGAGTACGACTATGTGCAGTACGGACAGCTTGGAGCATACCATTGCCCCTCGTGCGGCTGGGGTCGTCCCGCGCTGGTCCGTCGCGTAACGGACGTTGAGCTCACCTGCAACGGCTACGGCTTTGACCTGAACTTTGGACCCGATACTGACGCACCCGCAACGCACATCGCCACGCGCTACAACGGCCTATACATGGTCTATAACGTTGCCGCCGCCTTCTTTGCGGCGCGCGAGCTGGGCGTGGGCGCGGCACATCTACAGTCCACGCTCGATGCCTACGTCCCCGCCGGCGGACGCATGGGCCGCTGGGAGATCGCCGGCCGTACCGTCGAGGCAAACCTGGCCAAGAATCCCGTGGGCTTCGATCGCCAGATCCAGTCCATTAAGACGGCGGGCGGCAGACTCTGCGCCTTCTTTCTGAACGACAACGACGCCGACGGCCACGATGTCTCGTGGATCTACGACGTCGACTTCGAGCGCATCGCCGATACCCCAGGGCTTGTCGCCTTTGCCGGCGGCACGCGTGCACACGATATGCAGGTACGCCTGAAGTACGCCGGCATCGACTCCGCCATCATCTCGAATATCGAGCAGGCAATCGGCGCCGTGGCAGACGAGGAGGCTGGCGACACTTTCTACGCCGTCGCCAATTACACGGCCTTCCCGCCGCTGGTCAAGGAGCTCGACGAGCTTAAGGGCACCGATGCGAGCTCGGTTGCCTCCCACGCCGCAACGCGCGCCGATGGCAGCGCTGTCCCCACCGATATTGCGCCGGTCGAGCTCTCGCGCCCCCTGCGCATCGTCTACCTGTATCCCGATGCCCTCAACCTCTATGGCGACGGCGGCAACGTCATTGCCCTCGAGCGCCGCTGCGCCTGGCGCGGCATTCCCGTGCGTGTGGACGAGGTCCGCATGGGCGAGTCGCTCGATCTCACCGACGCCGACATCGTTATGATGGGCGGTGGCTCCGACCGCGACCAGCTTGCCGTGGCACACGAGCTGCTCGCTCAAAAAGACAAGGTCGCGTCCTATGTTGAGGATGGCGGCTCGCTGCTCGCTATCTGCGGCAGCTATCAGCTGCTCGGCCGTTCGTACTATATGGGTGAGAATCGCCTCGAGGGCCTGGGCGTCATTGCCGCCGAAACCGTGCGCGGCTCCGACCGCCTGATCGGCAACGTCGCCGTCAAGACCGACCTGGCACCCGAGCCCTTTGTGGGATTTGAGAACCACGGCGGCCGCACCCTGCTCGATGCAGAGGCCACGCCGCTCGGAACGTCCGTCGTCACGGGTACCGGTAACAACGGCGACGACGGCTTTGAGGGTCTCATCTACAAGGGCGTCATCGGCACGTACCTGCATGGCCCGGCGCTGCCCAAAAACCCCGAACTCACCGACTGGCTGATCGCGCACGCCCTCGAGCGCCGCGGCGACGCGCAGGCCACCGCCCTGCTGCCGCTCAAGCCCCTCGACGACACTTACGAGCACGCCGCCCACGACGCCGCGATAAAGCTCCTCCCCTAACGCCCCGCCACCACAAAGGGGACAGGCACCTTTGTGGTGGTTTTGACCCGTCCCAGCGGTTTGTCTCGATCTGTAACATCTAGGCCGTTGAAAGTCGTCGTACTGTTACAGATCGAGATATTCGTCCCGACGCCCGCCGTTTGTCTCGATCTGTAACAGATAGAGCCGATTTGCCCGCCCAGATGTTACAGATTGAGATATTTGAAAATCAGGATAGGGAGCCAGCTCCTGTGTGGTGGTTTTCCAGTTTGCCAACGATATACGCGCCGGCAAAAAAGTCTGCTATACTCTTTCCCGCTGTCCCCATCGTCTAGCGGCCAAGGACGCCACCCTTTCAAGGTGGATATCGCGGGTTCGAATCCCGCTGGGGGCACCACAGAATCTGAGAAGCCCGTTGCCAATTCGGTAGCGGGCTTTTTGCTACCCATGCGCCGGGATTCGAACCCGACAGGGTGCGGAGCTGAGGAAACGCGCAAGCGTTTTCCAGCGCAGCACGCAAGGAGTGAAGCGACGCAGCGAATGCGGGCGGCGCCAGCCGCACGCGGACATCCCGCTGGGGGCACCAACTCAAAAATGTACGAACCCGTGCGAGTTACCATCGCACGGGTTCGTTCTTTCTTGACATTAGATGAAGAAGACTCAACGCCCTTGCGCTAGATAAACAGCTCGCACTCCTTCCGCTCGGCACAAACTTTGCTCAACATCTTGGTAGTCGCAGAGAGCATGACGGGATTTACCGCGCGAGCGCCCCACGGACATACGGCAATGCAGCGCATGCAGGAAATGCAGGCCTTTTTGTCCACCCGCTTGGGATCGTCTTTATCGATAGCGCCAACGGGACACACTGCGGCGCAAGCCCCGCAGGCGGTGCACTCCTTTGTGGCCTTAGGCACCATACCGGTGCCCCCGGCCTTCTTATAGGGACGATTGCCCGGAATAGCCGGCTCAGAAGCATCTCCCGCAGATATCTTTTGCTGAATCTGATTCGCAAACCCAGCGAGCTGCGCCGCGTCCTGTGGGTCTGGCCGACCGGCTGCAAACTGGCGAACAATAGAATGCTCGGCGATGGCAGAAACCGCCGCGATCACCCGAAAGCCCGCGCCCTTTGCCGCATCCTCAAGCTCGACCAGCGTGTCCTCATACGCGCGGTTTCCGTAAACACAAACCAGAACCGCCTGCGCACCGTTTCCCCGCATCATACCCAAGCGCTCCGCAGCCACAGCCGGGACTCGCCCGCCATACGAGGGTACCGCGATCACGGCTACATCCTCTTTTGTCATCGCAACCGTGCGAAAACCAAGCCCGCTATCGGTCAGATCTACAGCAACGGTTTCCCCTTCCAACGCATTGGCAATGTAGCCAGACGCCTTTTCCGTTCCGCCGGTCGGGCTAAACACGATATCGAATACCTTCATCGGATAATCCTCCCCTTTATGAACAAACGGCCGAAACGTCCGCGTGCCAAAACAGGTTACAACTTTTAAGATGCCCCGCGTGAAACGCCCGCTCGGCTGCAAGTTCAAAGCAGGTCAAAGCGGCAAAAAAGAAGGGGCCTCACACAGGCGAGACCCCTTCACACGCAAAATCAAACGTGTCTGTTACACATAGAACAGAATGTCGTCGTAGGTCGGGACCGGCCAGTAGTCGGCGGCCACGATCTCCTCCATGGCATCCACGGCGGCGCGCAG
>CABQKL010000021.1 GCA_902464645.1 uncultured Collinsella sp. | reverse complement strand
ACTCCACCGACCCCGCAGCCGTCGAGGCAGCCGTGCGCCGCTACGCCGGCAAGCCCATCATCAACTCGGTCAATGGCAAACAGCAAATCATGGATGAGATCTTTCCTTTGGTCGCCCACTACGGCACCAACGTTGTCGGCCTCACGCTCGACGAAAGCGGCATCCCCGATACCGCCGAGGCTCGCTTCGCCATCGCCGAGCGCATCGTGGCCGAGGCTGCCCGCTACGGCATCGGCCCGGACCGCATCCTCATCGACTGCCTGGTCATGACCGCCTCGACCAATCAACGCCAGGCCGAACAGATCCTGCGCGCCATGTCCCTGTGCAAGGAGCGTCTGGGCGTCAAATGCGCGCTCGGCGTGTCGAACATCAGCTTTGGTCTGCCTGCCCGCCCGCTGCTTGGCTCGGTCTTTTTGGCTGCCGCTTTTGGCGCGGGCCTGGACGCCCCCATCATGAACCCGGGCTCCAAGCGCTTTATGGATACCGTCTACAGCTATCGCGTGCTGAGCGTTGAGGACGAGGGCTCGACCGGATACATCGAGCGCTACGCCGGCTGGACCGATCCGTACAAAATCGCCGCAAACCCGACGGCAGCCCAGGCGGCATCGACCGACGCCGCGCCCGCTGCTGGCACCGCCGGCACCGACGGCAACGACGACCCGATTCGTCGCATGGTCGTCTCGGGCCGCAAGGGCGAGATCGCGGCCGAAACCGAGCGTCTGCTGGCAGATCACGACGCCATGGACCTCATCAACAATCACTTTATCCCCGCCCTCGACGAGGTTGGCGTCCTCTTTGACCAGGGCAAGTTCTTCTTGCCGCAGCTCATGGCCTCGGCCGAGGCCGCGCGCGTGGGCTTCGACACCATCAAGCGCCTGATGCCCGCCGGCGAAATTGCCGACAAGGGTAAGATCTGCGTGGCCACCGTCAAGGGGGACATCCACGATATCGGTAAGAACATCGTCAAGATGCTGCTCGACAACTACGGCTACACCGTCTTTGATCTGGGCCGCGACGTCGATCCGCAGGAGGTGCTCAAGACCGTGCGGGAGCGTGACATCAAGCTCGTCGGCCTCTCGGCGCTTATGACTACCACGGTCGTCGCCATGGAGGAGACCATCAAGCTGCTTCATGCCGAGGTGCCGGGCGTCAAGATCATCGTGGGCGGCGCCGTGCTCACCCCCGAATACGCCAAGCAGATCGGCGCGGACTACTACGCCAAGGACGCCGCCGAAAGTGCTCGTATCGCCGAAGAGGTCTTTGGGCAGTAACACAACGGAAACAACCAAGCACCAAAACGTGCCGCATGCGCCACTTGGCACGTGCGGCACGTTAGAATAGATAAGACTATGCTCGTTTTGGCAGATAGGAGCGCAAGGATGGCGATCACGCCCGCAGAAATCGCGGAAACCCGCGGCATGGTTGAGGAGCAGAACCTCGACATCAGGACCATCACCATGGGTGTTTCGCTCATGGGTTGCGGAGACGAGAACCTCGACCGCATGTGCACGAAGATCTACGACCACGTGACGCACACGGCTGAGCACTTGGTCGAGACCGCCGAGAACCTCGAGCGCGAGTACGGTATCCCCATTGTCAACAAGCGCGTTTCCGTCACCCCGGTGGCGCAGATCGCCGCATGCTGCAAGGATGAGGACCTCACCCCCATCTCGCACGCCCTCGACCGCGCGGCCGAGACGCTCGGCATCGATTACCTGGGCGGCTTCTCCGCACTCGTCCAGAAGGGCATCGGCGACGCCGACCGCCGCGTCATCCAGTCCATCCCCCAGGCGCTCGCTACCACCAGCCGCGTCTGCTCCAGCGTCAACGTCGCCAGCCTGCGTGCCGGCATCAACATGGACGCCGTGCTCATGGCCGCCCAGACCATCATCGATGCCGCCAAACTCACGGCCGACCAGGATTCCGTCGGCGCTTCCAAGTTTGTCTGCTTTGCCAACATGGTCGAGGACTCCCCGTTTATGGCGGGCGCCGTCCACGGCGGTGGCGAGGCCGACGCCGTCATCAACGTAGGCGTCTCGGGCCCCGGCGTTATGGCCGCAGCCCTGGAGACACTGCCCGATTCCGCATCGATGATGGAGGTCGCCGAGAAGATTAAGCAGACCGCCTTTAAGATCACCCGTGCCGGCGAGCTCATGAGCCGCGAGGCCGCCCATCGCCTGGGTGTCGAGAAGGGCATTGTCGACCTGTCGCTGGCACCTACGCCCGCCATCGGCGACTCCGTCGCGCGCATCCTCGAGATCATCGGCGTGGGCACCTGCGGTGGCCCCGGCACGACCTGCGCGCTCGCCATGCTCAACGATGCCGTCAAGAAGGGCGGCGTCATGGCCAGCTCCAGCGTGGGCGGTCTCTCGGGTGCCTTTATCCCCGTGTCCGAGGACGCCGGCATGATCGCCGCCGTCGAGGCCGGCGCGCTTTCGCTCGAGAAGCTCGAGGCCATGACCTGCGTGTGCTCCGTTGGCCTGGACATGATCGCCATCCCCGGCGACACCCCGGTCGAGACCATCGCCGGCATCATCGCCGACGAGATGGCCATCGGCGTCATCAACAATAAGACCACGGCCGTCCGCGTGATTCCCGCCATCGGCAAGGGTGTGGGCGACTGCGTCGAGTATGGCGGCCTGTTTGGCCGTGCGCCCATCATGCCGGTGAACCCCAACGCCGGCACCGTGCTTGCCCACCGCGGTGGACGCTTCCCGGCGCCGCTGAACTCGCTCAAGAACTAGCTGAGGGGGACTGGCGAGGAGCCCCGGGGAGGGCAAATATATAAGGTCGCCTGCTCGGACAGTCCTGACTCGCACGGAGAGCACATTAAGTGCTCTCCGGCTCGTGCGGAACTCGCGATCGACCTTATATATTTGCCCTCCCCGGGGCTCCCGCACAACGGGACCTCGGTTGAGTTCTATCCCGGTTGCAGTCGCTTCGCTCCTGCACCACATGGTCGATACGGCGGTTTGGCGTTGGATCGGTTCTTTCTGATATATGCTGGTTGCGGCTCTTCTTTTTGGGAGAGTCGCTTTTTTGTTGCTAGGAGGTTGGCCCGTGGTTGATGGGGATGCTCGCTCTGAGCTTCTTTCTGCTGATTGGAATGGCGAATGGATGCGTCTGCAAGCTGATCGGCGACGGGCTGATGATTCTTTTGAGTGGGATAAGCGGGCTCGGCATTTTCGTCCGCTGGAGACTGCTCCGTATGCGCGGGATTTTATAAAGCTGTTGGCGCTTGAGTCTGGCGAGTCGGTGCTCGATATGGGGTGCGGAGCTGGGTCGATTGCTATTCCGCTTGCTCAGGCTGGGCATTCCGTGATTGCTGCCGACTTCTCTTCTGCCATGTTGGGCACCCTTGATGCTGGCATTGAGTACTATGGGCTCGAGGACCTTATTACGCCGCTTGAGCTTGCCTGGGATGACGATTGGGATCTGGTTGGGCCGGTTGCCAAGGCTGTTGATGTTGCCTTTGCGAGTCGCTCGGTTACTACGAACGACCTGAAGGGGGCACTTGCCAAGCTTGATCGAACGGCTCGTCGGCGTTGTGCTGTCACGATGGTCGCCAACTCCAGCCCGCGCTATGACCTGCACCTGATGAACGCCATCGGCGCCTCGGTTACCCGCAGCAACGGATTTGTATACGCCTTTAACATCCTTATTCAGATGGGGGCGCTGCCGCGTGTCACGTATTTTGAATCGCCCCGTCGCGACACCTTCGATAGTCTCGAGGCGGGCGTGGCGGATTTTTCTCGCATGCTCGAGCATGGCAACGAGGGCAAGATCGACCGCCTGCGCGACTATATCGCCCACCATATGATCGAAAACCCCCATGCCGGCGAGCCGGGATCCAAGGGCGTACCGCAGGGACGCTACATGCTCGACCACATCCGCAAGGTCCGATGGGCGTTTATCGCCTGGGAGCCGGTCTCCGTACCCCGCCCGCAGCCCATCTAAAGCTTGCATCGTCTTCCCACCCGGCATCCGCATTCTTTGCGAACTGGGCAAACGCGCTCCACACCACGCCGTTCCTGCGCTATCGTGGGACAGCTCACGTAGATTAAGGCCCCATCGCGGGGCGCCCATACATAGAAAGCGAGAACCCATGGCACTGACAGGAGCCCAGGTCAAGCAGCTTCGCAGCATGGCCCATCACCTCAACCCCGCCATCATCATCGGTAAGTCCGATGTCAACGAGGGCACCGTCGAGCAGGCGGTCGCCTACCTGGAGAAGCACGAGCTCGTTAAGTGCTCCGTGCTGGACGGCTCCAGCCTTTCTGCCCGCGAGGCCGCCGAGGAGCTCGCCGAGCGCTGCCACGCCGACGTCGTTCAGGTTATCGGACGCAAGTTCTCGCTGTATCGCGAGTCCTCGCGCAAGGATATCGAGAAGATCAAGCTCGTCTAAAACCGGCTGGTCATACCGAGCAAGTCTGCGGGCGTCCGAGTGATTCGGGCGCCCGTTTTTTATCGCTCGACAAGCACGCGCTTGAGCCTGCCTTCGACCAAGCGCTCATACAGACGCCTTGTCTCGGGCTCGGGCACGCCCTGAACCTGCTCTCGCAGGTGGTGCATGTGCCCGCTGTACAGCTCAACGACATCGCGACGTCGTCCCGCCGCGCCGTAAACGCGCATGGCGCAGCGAACCATGTCCTCGCGCGCCGTCTCCTGGCGAAGCCCCGATTCCACGAGCCAAATTGCCGATTGCAGGTCATTTTCCTCGAGAGCGGCATTCGCTCCCCTAATCATGCAGTCGATGTACTTGGATTGCATAATGTGGCGCATACGCGTAAAGAACGTGGGATTGCAACCGGTGGGAACATACAGCGGACCCGCGTAGAGCTGCTCAACCTTAAGACATAGCTCAATCAGGTGAGGCCCTCTCGCACCCATACGATTTCCCAGAATCTCGCGGCTCAGCTGATCAAAGAGTCTTACATCGGTCTTAACGTAGTCGCCGTTGAGCCCTATGCACTCGTTTTGAATGAGCACGCACGACTTGCCATCCGGCGTTGGACCCAAAGCTGAGCGCAAGCGCGATACCGTCGAATACAGATTGTTGCGCGCGGCGTTAAACTCGGCATGGGGCCACAACTCCATGGCGATTGTCTCGCGGTCGACCATGGCGTCCATACCCAACGCAAGGCGTTCGGCAAGCGTTGCCGCCTTTTTGCGGCGCCACATCTTATCCGTGATGGGAAAACCGTCGCGCTCGGCGCGAAATGCGCCAAACATGCGCATCTCAATATGGCCGATGGTATCGACAGCCTCAACCTCGCCCGCCTGGAACAGGTGCTCACTTTCGCCCTCGAAGTCATCGCGTAGCGAATACCGCGACAGTTCGCGCACCGGAAGCTTCTTGCGAATCCTAACGGCAGGCTCGCCCAGACAATGCATCGCAAGACGCGCGAACAGCCGATACGATGGATCTAAAATCCCCGAGCGATTCATAGACATCCAAGCGGCAAGATCGCTATCGCGGCCCGCAGCGGCCAAATGCAGTGCCACGATCCAGGCTTCTGAGCCGCCGACCTGTGTCTTGCTAATATCGAGCAGCTCTGCCTCTTCGCGAACCGATACCAGCGACGTATTGCGCAGATACGCCACGCGCTCCAGCAGCAAAGCGTTTTCGCGCACGTACGCAATCGATTCGTCGGCGAGCTTGAGCACCTGGACCGCGCGGAACTTTGCGTTGACCGGCCGCCCCTCCGCCAGCGATTGCCAGCCCTCCAGCAATAGCCCAAACAGCTGAATTTGATTGTCACGAACACGCACCGCAAAGCGGTCGAGCTCGCCAAATGCCACATCGTCGGTCACGGGCAAGCCCGCGAGCAGGCGCCGCGCTGCCAATACCATACGCAGCCAAATGGATGGCGCCTTAAGCCCGCGGATATCGAGCGCATCGAGTATCTGCGCCATCTTGTCATCGCGCTCGTCGGGTTTTGCAAACGAGCCGTCGAACAGCTCCACCAGCATATGGTCGGCCTGTATGAGAATCCCCGCGATGTCGAGCTCGCAATCGTAGACTTTGCACACCTTGAACTTCGCGAGAACATCGCCGTCTTCCGCTCGCTCGGTTAGATGGCGCTTGACCTCGATATGCGCGGACAGCATGTCGAGTACCTCGCAGGATGTCTGTTCTTGCAAAACAGGGTTGGCGGGAAGCCCCAGGTCATTGTCGCCGTAAAAGGCGATAGTGAGCGCCTGGGCTATTTTCCAGGTAGCGGGGTCGACCTCGCGGGCCGCCTGGTCACCCGCACGTTCGATAACGGACGCCATATACCTTGCGAGCTTTGTATTGCACACGCTGACAGCCGCCAGATACACGCCGAGTGCCTCGGCGGGTGCCGGCTCTTGCTCCTGCTTTTCTGCATTGATCATCGCCGACGCCGCACGGCAAATGCCCCCTCCATGCCCGGTCAGCGCAAGATCGGCCCCATACTGCCCGGCTAGCTCCAACACCACACGACGGTCCAAGAACGCATCGGCCAGGTCCATGGCCAAATCGCATCGGCCTGCCTTAATCAAAATGCGAGCAGCCCGCGATACTAGTTCGGGACGGATCTCGGCAACAAGCTTTCGCAACCTCAGGCGCGCATTGTCCTTGGCGCCCAAACACCTAAAGGTGCGATCAGACGGATCCACGCCAAAAATCGGATAATCGCGCACAAAGATGGACTGGTCGATCATCGAAAGCCTCACGCCGCACGCCTCTAGCTCCGCGATGCGGCCCTCGCCCATCAGCACCATCAAGCAGGCAACGGTAAACAACAGGTTGTTCTCGAGCGATGCGAGATCGGCCAGCGCCGCACCGTACACGTTGACGATTTCGTTCTCGAGCAACCCGGCAACATCGCCCTGTCCATACATTCCCGTCTGCAAGGCAGATACAAGCTCGGGCACACCCTGTGTGAGCCGATAAAAATCGAGCGATGTGCTAATTGAGAACGCCGTGGCCCATGACGAATACTCATAGGCGTGCACCTTGAGCATCTGCGCATTGACTTTTACAGAATCGCCCAGCCCGTGGATAAGCAATCGGTTTGAGGGGCGGCAGGCAATAAAGACCCCTGTCCCCGTAGCACGTAAGCTGCGGATTCGATCGATGAGGTCCTCGGTTTCGTGCTGCTCGAGATTGGGCACGTTGTCGATCGCAACGAGCGAGTGAGGTTTGTCCTTAAGCTCATCGGCGACAACCTCGAGCTGCATAAAGAGTTCGCGTCCAATCGCGCGGTCGGCCTCGATAATCCGAACCGGCCCTCGCGTGGGATCCGATTTAACCTCCTGCACGTATTGCAGCAGCACCGACGTCTTACCAAACCCGTCGGGCGCATAGAGCAAAACAATTCCCGCCTTGCGCCCTTTAACGATGAGCTCGTTCATCAAGCGATCGCGCCGCACCATATAGCCGCCGCCCGTCGGCACCAACTCGAGGTTGTCCGTATTGCCCAGATCGTTTTCCATGCCTGCTCCTCAACTCGACCATATGGACACCGTAACTGCAGGACCATATGAGCCACCCCGTGAATAGCGCGACATAGAGTTTTTTGGTTGTCTGCCGGTACGTGTTTGGCAAGTTTTTGTACAGCGAGGCCCGATGGTAACTTATCCCCCGACCAATAGGTCTTTGCGCAGGTCAATGCGCTTGCCAGCATGTCCCATCCCATTTGCAGTGTAGCGCAGTCGGCTGTTTTTATTTGAGTTGCGCAACTCGCCTACTCCTCACTACCGCCTGCGACTCTATGGTAGTAATTGTGCATAGAATCTGCTATAGAATGAATCGAATGATTTAGAACCCACCAGTCAAGCATGCGGCAAGGTTTCCGTCATGCATGCACCACGTCCCACGTCCACTAAAAAGGCCCCCGCAAAGCGAGGGCCTTTTGAAAAGCTCTGCAAGATTGCTTGGTCGCGTTACTCGCAGAGCGAAAGAGCGGCCTCGTCAGCAACGACGACGCAGTTGGTGTGCAGCTGCAGGATTGAAGCCGGGCACTTGGGCGTAACCGGACCATAGCACATATCGTGCACGGCCTGAGCCTTGGCCTCGCCGTTGGCGACAACCAGGATCATGCGGGCATACATGATGGTCTGGGTGCCCATGGTGTAAGCCTGACGGGGTACATCATCGATGCTGTCGAACAGGCGGCTGTTGGCCTGAATGGTGCTCTCGGTAAGGTCGACGCAGTGCGTACCCTTGGAGAAGTGGTCATCGGGCTCGTTGAAGCCGATATGGCCGTTATTACCGATGCCGAGCAGCTGCAGATCCGGGTAACCGGCGGCAGCGACGATCTTGTCGTACTCGGAGCAGGCAGCGGCGGCATCGGGGTTGGAGCCATCGGGCACGTGCGTGTTGTTCAGGTCGATATTGATGTGATCGAAGAAGTTCTCACGCATAAAGTAGTGATAGCTCTGGGGATCGTCGTGCGAAAGACCACGATACTCGTCCAGGTTATAGGTGCTGACCTCGGCGAAGTCGATGTCGCCCTTCTCGTACCAAGCAGCGAGCTGTTTGTAAGCACCAATCGGGGTGGAGCCGGTGGCAAGACCCAACACGCAATCGGGCTTGAGGATAACCTGGGCCGAGATGATATTAGCGGCCTTGCGGCTCATATCCTCGTAGTCTTTAGCTTTAATAATCTTCATTACGCGTCCTTTCTCGTACAAGAGAGGCAAGGCTCCCCTTACAAGCACTTGCCCGCGGCCCGCGTCGGCCGCAACCAACGTGTGCGGCCACCAGGGCGAGGTCGCGTAATGTATGTGTCTCGTGTCTAGCCGCGTCGAGGCCCCTGCCCGTCCACGGTGACCCAAAGCCTTTTAGCTTCGGACAAATCCCATCTTGCCACTGAGGGCGTCCTCTTTCAAGGGCGCCCTCCGTAAACGTGTTTGAATTGTAGACTAATGGCCACGTGCACTTGCTAGCGCTCGCGAGCAACGATGAGCTGGTCCATCTCTTCGACATGCACGCCAACGGAGCCCTTGATGCTCGAGAACTCAACGGAGTTGCACACCAAGATGGGAACCGTCACATCGTAGCCCTCGGCAGCAATTGCCTCGCGATCGAACTCGATGAGTACATCGCCCTTATGGACGATGTCACCCACTTGCGCATGCACAGTAAAATGCTTGCCCTCGAGCTGAACGGTGTCCAAACCAACGTGGATGAGCACGTCCAGGCCATCGACCGTGTTGAGCGCAACGGCGTGTCCCGTGGGAAAAATGGCCTCGACCTTGGCGTCTGCCGGCGCAATCACGCGCGTGCCGGTAGGCTGAATCGCCACGCCCTGACCCAAAAGGCCGGTGGCAAACGTCTGGTCATTGACCTCGGAAAGCGGAATGACATCGCCTGAGATGGGAGCATCCAGCGTAAGGACTCGACCACGCATACCAAAAGACCTTAGGACCTTAGTGAACATGCTCCCCCTCGGACATACCAATCAATCAAAATAACCTTGTCAGTTTACCACTTGGCACCCGTTTTTGGCCATTAGGGAAGTTCGCGCTTGACAACTTCGACGATATCGTCAACAACGCGCTGGGTCAGCTCGTGCGTCTCCGCCTCGGCCATAACGCGAACCAGCGGCTCGGTACCGCTCGGGCGCACCAAGATGCGGCCGCGACCGTTGAGCTCCTTCTCGGCGGCAGCGACGGCGTCCCAAATGGGCTGGCAATCGTCCAGGCCGGCCTTGTTGTCCGAATGCACGTTGACGAGCACCTGCGGATACTTCTTCATGATGCCGGCAAGGTCAGTAAGGGTGCGGCCGGTGCGCTTGAGCACGGCCAGCAGTTGCAGAGCCGTCACCAGACCGTCGCCGGTAGTGTTGTGCTCCAGGAAGATGATGTGGCCGGACTGCTCGCCGCCGATGACGGCGCCGTCCTCGAGCATACGCTCAAGAACATAGCGGTCGCCCACGGCGGTCTGGACCATCTCGAAGCCCTGCTCCTTCATGGCGATGGAGAAGCCCAGATTGCACATAACGGTCGAGACGATCTCGGAGTTGGCGAGCTTGCCGCGAGCGGCCAGGTCGGAGCCGCAGATGGCCAGGATGTAGTCGCCGTCGATCTCGTTACCCTCGCTGTCCACGAACAGCACGCGATCGGCGTCGCCGTCGTGGGCCAGACCGATGTCGGCATGGGTACGCAGTACGAGCTCACGCAGGGGCTCAAGGTGAGTGGAGCCGCACTCGACGTTAATGTCGGTGCCGCAGTAATCGGTGTTGATGGCATGGACCGTGGCGCCCAGGCGCTGCAACGCGGCGGGCGTGGTCTGGCAAGAAGCGCCGTGGCCGCAGTCGACGGCAACGACCAAGCCATCGAGCTTAAGGCCGTCGAGCGTGCTGATGGCATGATCGACATATGCCTTGCGAGCATCCTTCATCTTGATGATGTGGCCCACGCCGGCACCGGTCGGCAGCGTGTCGGCAGCCATGGCCTCCTCGGACATGACCCAAGCGCTGATCTCTTCCTCGACAGCATCGGGAAGCTTCATGCCCTTGCGGCTAAAGAACTTGATGCCGTTGAACTCCGGCGGATTGTGCGAAGCAGAAATGACGATACCGCCGTCGAGCTCGTTTTGGACGGTGAGCAGCGCCACGGCCGGCGTAGGGATAACGCCGCAGCAGTGCGGGCGGCCGCCCTCGGCCATAATGCCGGCGGTCAGAGCACTCTCGAGCATGGTGCCCGAAAGACGCGTGTCACGGCCGATGCAAATGTCCGGACCAAGGAACTTGGTCGCCGCACGGCCAAGGCGAAACGCGAGGTCGCACGAGAGGTCAGCGTTGGCGACGCCACGGACGCCGTCGGTACCGAAGATGTTCTGGGACATAGGATCGCTCCTTCCCAAGTGGGCAAAACGTAGTCGCCCACCCTAGTCGAAAAAGAAAACGGGACCCGCCGAGCAATCGGCAGGCCCCGCTTGTACATTGTATCCCGTAAGGAGATAAAACCTTAGCGCTTGGAGAACTGGGGAGCGCGGCGGGCCTTCTTGAGGCCGTACTTCTTGCGCTCGACCACGCGAGCATCGCGCGTAAGGAAACCGGCCTTCTTGAGGTCAGCACGGTAGTCGCCAGCGTTCAGAAGAGCGCGAGCGATGCCCAGGCGCAGAGCGCCGGACTGACCGGAGATGCCGCCGCCATCGCACAGAGCGATAACGTCGAACTGACCGGCGGTGTCGGTCACCTTGAAGGGAGCAAGGGCGTTCTCAACGAGCTGATGACGGCCGAAATACTGCTCGGCGTCACGCTTGTTGATGGTCACCTTGCCGGTGCCGGGGACGAGACGGACGCGGGCGACGGCGTTCTTACGACGGCCGGTACCCTGGTAGACAACGGTGTTCTCAGCCATCTTTAAGCCTCCAGCTCAATCTTCGTGGGGTTCTGGGCAGCGTGCGGATGCTCGGCACCAGCGTAGACCTTAAGCTTGGTCATCTGGGCACGGCCGAGGGTGGTCTTGGGCAGCATGCCGCGAACGGCGCGCTCGATGACCTTCTCCGGGTGCTTCTCCATAGCCTGGCGGAAGCTCTCAGCCTTGAGGCCGCCGTTGTAGCCGCTGTGGCGATAATAGGTCTTCGTGTCGGCCTTGTTACCGGTAAGCTGGACCTTATCGGCGTTGATGACGACAACGAAGTCGCCGCAGTCGCTGTTGGGCGTGAACTGGGGCTTGTTCTTACCGCGCAGGATCATTGCGATCTGGGTGGCAAGACGGCCCAGGACAGCACCATCGGCGTCGACGAGAACCCAGTTGCGCTGGACCTCGCCCTGCTTGGCGTAGTGAGTCGATTTCGAAATCACTTAGACTCCTCCATGTACAGTACGTGTTGTTACAGAGATTCACGGGGCTCTGCAAGTAACCCGTCCATATTACCCCGCTCGTCGCCCGAGTCAACAGGTATTTTGGCTCTGACCAGACTTTCTGCACATGTCGTCCATGGGTCATGACGTCGCGACGCTAGCGCTCGACAAACGCCTCGATATCTCCCAGCAATCGCTTTGCCTCCTGGCGGCCCTGAATATACAGGTCGAGGAGCTTTGCCGGATCGTGCTCAACGTGGCCGACCTCGACCGGCTTTTGCGGAGCAACGACCAGCGCACGGCCCTCGCGCTCATACTTCCACAGATGCATGCGTTGGATGTTATAGCGGTCGTGGCGCGTCTCGATAGCCTCGAGCAGGTAGGGGTAGTCGGCATAGCGGGCGCGCGCGGCGGGCATAAACTCGTAAGGCTTTTTCTCATACGAGCGGTCCTGCGTGACAATGACGACTGCGCGATCGAAGCCCGCCTCCTCCAGCACGTGCTCGATGGGGACCGAATCGGCTACGCCACCGTCGACGTATTTGTGCCCGTCAATCTCAACCGGCGGCGTCACCAGCGGCAGCGACGTCGATGCGCGCACGGCGTCGAGGTCGAGCACGGCGCTTTTGACCGGCAGGTACGCGGCAGTTCCAAAGAGCATGTCCGTCGCGACGGCGTACATCTCGATGGGGCTCGCGTCGAACGTCTCGTTGTCAAAGGGATCCAGGCGGTCCTGGACATCGTTGAAGATAAAGTCGTAGCCGACGATGGAGCCCGTGGACGCAAACGATGCGGCACCCATGAAGCGGTTGTCGTTGCAGAAAGCCAGGTTGATGCGGTTGGCACGGCCGATCTGGTGCGACTTGTAGTTCACGCCGTTGAGGGCGCCGGCCGATACGCCATATACCGCCGGAATCTCGACGCCGGCCTCCATGAGGACGTCGAGCACGCCTGCGGTAAACTGCCCGCGAAAACTACCGCCCTCCAAAACGAGCGCGACCTTGCCGGCGTTCTTTGCCTTATCTTCTGCAGTCATGTTGACCTCCTGCTGTTTCGTTTTGGCCTTCTTCTACCCAGTTTTGGGATAGAGAGCGCATTGGTTTTGGAGTTGCGGAGGACGGGTCGGTCGGCGGGAAAGCGCATCCCACCCTGCGTTGCTGCGGCGTTTTCTTAACGCTCGCGCCCTGCATAGAGTTCGATTCTCCGCGGTACAGGGGTGGCGTTGATGCGGGGTATTGCCGGTCGTCATCCCATCGGCTCGCATCTATATAGGGCTGGAGCTTTGCGCGGAGAATCCGCGTATTTGCTTCGCAAATCCGCACCGGCTTCGGCCGCCTGCCGGCGTCCTCGCCCGCGGGCTAAAAACGCTCACGCGTTTTCTTTACGCCCGCGCCCTGCATAGAGTTCGATTCTCCGCGGTACGGACTAGAAATAAAAAGACAGGTAGATACGAATATCTACCTGTCTGTTACTTATGGTGGAGGCGCGGAGAATCGAACTCCGGTCCACGAAAGCCCCCTGATTGGCATCTCCAAGCTCAGTCGCTGGTTTTGTCTCGGACGCTTTGCGCGCAGCGACACGCTCGCGGCATCCCAACCGGTTCGGTCTTAACCTACGCCATACCGATTACGTGCGCAGGAGCATTCCCCTAAAATGACGTCGCGCCGGTGTCGGGGAAATCACCGGGTTGACGCGCCGCTATAAACTAAGCAGCGAGAGCCATAGGCTCAAAAGAAGAGTTGTTGTCAATTCAATTTGACGGTACCCCTGTTTAACGAGGCGAGGAGACCTCGGCTTGCTTCCTCTCTCAGAGCTATCGTGTCGAAACCAGTCGCCCCCGAATGTTGGGAAAGTCTGGATGGTATCGGACCTGCAAACACCCGATAACCGTCGACTTTTCAAGGAACACGCGGGGTGAACCCCGCTCGTGGATAGCTATCTTACCACGTTCTAAAGGCAGACAGCTGCTCTATGCACGAGCTGTGAAGACCCTAATGTGCACCATACTTCGCACTTTTGCCACCGAACGCGTCACGTATATTTTCGCCAAGCAAAATTGACCCGTCGAAAGGACCGTTATGGATACCAAGCAGCAACTCGTCAATGCCCTCGTGGGCCTGGGCTCAACCATTACCGAAGCTATGGATGTCATCGAGGGCTTTGTCCCCTGCGGACATCCCGCCCTCACGGTATCGAACGCACTCGTCGCGCTGGACGCTGACGATGATGCAGCTCTCGCCCAGCAGCTTGAGACCGTCGAGGGCTTTATCGACCACGTGAGTGAGAACCGCGGCGTGTCCGCCTACCACGGCATCGAAGTCGAGCTCGCGGGTCCAAAAGCTGATCTGCTCGCAGCAATCCGCGAGGTAGGCGCCCTTATGCAGACCGCAGGCGTCAAGAACACCCAGGTCAACGAGTGGGTCTACCGCAGTCTGGCAGCACTCGATAGCTCCGACGAAAAGGCAGCCGAGCAGCTCGCAGAAAGTCCCGCCATTAAGGCCGAGCTTTTGTAAATAGCAGATGCGGGTCCCTTAGCGCATCGTCGTCCAAGAGGCCCGTAAACAGTTCGCGTCAACCGATAGCCGCGCCGCCGCGTTCGGCCAAAGCAAGAATCGGCATCATTTGACGAGGTGTCTTTGCTGCAAGATCGGCATGTTCGAGCAGTTTGCGATCGTTAGTTACCAAGTAATCAACCTGGGCGCGTTTGCATGCGGCGAGTACCAAGTTGTCCTCGTAATCGCGATGGAGCGCTAAGTATTTGTCGGCTAGCCACAGATCGGATGCGTCTGCGCCCACGGCCGTGGCGTTTTCGGTCATATTTCGAACAAACGCCAGCGCCGCATCGCCAATCGCGCGGGCAGACGCCTCGTCGAGCGCTCCCCCGCTGGCAAGAACGCTACGCTTCAGCTCGTGTTGGACAACGTACAGTACATCCTTGGCGATATGCACCGGAAAGAGCAACGTTGCGCCAGATTCCGCAGCCCGTCCGATAAACGCACGCGCGGCAAGCGACTCGGCATGGTCGACGCAAAACGAATCAACCCATACGTTGGCATCCAGCATTATTTTGAGGGGAGCCCCGCTCACAGGATTATCCCCTTTTGGCGATAGCGCTCGTCCATGGCTTCGGAATAGATTGTGTCCCAATCGCGATCGTCGGATACGGGCAACGTAGCGATGCCCAGGTCCGCGTAAAGCTGATCCGCCGCCGCCCATGATGCGGCGAACGGAGTATCGGGCGCGACGGTCTGCTGCCGGTCGTCGACGGCCGCAAGCACTTCCTCGCACTGCCCGCCACCCTGCGCGACCTTGGCCACCACCTTTTTGATGAGCTCGGGCAGTGACCCGCCCGAAAGCCGCAGCGCTTCCTCGGCACGGTTCTTGACCTGGCGATCCACGCGAACGTTCACCTGCGCCATGCCGTCAACAGCACCCATCTCAACCTCACCTTCGACTTCCGCTATCTTAGCTAGCACAACTATATATTGCTGCTAGCACATGGTCAAACGCAAAAGGCCTGCATTCTGGCGGCTGCAACACCGCCCAAATGCAGGCCGAAAACTAAAGTAAAAGTGCTAGCGCAGATATGCTTTCGCGTTGCTCAGGCTGTAGGCAATCGTCGAGCCATTGTGCAGCAACGACGACGTCTGCGGGGTAATCGTGCCGGTAATGCCCAGTGCCAGGAGCGCTGAGTTGGTGAGCATCACCTTAGAATAGGAGCTCGTCAGACGATCAATGAGGCCCTGACTCATGCGGCGCAGGCGCACGATCGCGGCCAGATCTGTATCGGTCAGGATGATATCGGCGACCTCCTTGGCGATGTCGCTTCCGCCACCCATCGCCAGCCCCACGTCGGCCAAACCGAGCGCCGGCGAATCGTTGACGCCGTCGCCCACCATGGCAACGTGGCGCCCCTCGCCCTTAATGCGCTCAACATACGCGTACTTGTCCTCGGGCAGCAGCTCGGCCTTAAACTCGTCGACACCCGCCTCGCGCGCAATGCGCTCGGCCGTGCGCTCCGAGTCGCCCGTGAGCATGACCACGTGCTTAACGCCCAACGCGTGCAAGTCGGCGATGGCCTCGCGGACCCCGGGCTTAAGCGGGTCCTCGATACCGAGCACGCCCACAACGGTGCCATCGACCGCCAGGTACAGCGGCGACAGGCCCTGCATCTGGGACTCGATGCGCTCCTTAATGTCGGACTCGAGCTGCGCGCCCTCGTCCTCAAATACAAAGTGCGCGGAACCGATGATGGCGCGACGCCCCTCGATGGACGAAGCGATGCCGTGTGCCACGATGTACTCGACCGCAGCGTGACGCTCGCGGTGCTCGAGCCCGCGCTCACGTGCCGCATTGACCACAGCACGCGCCACCGGATGCGGAAAATGCTCCTCCAAGCAAGCGGAAAAGCGCAGGACCTCATCCTCGCTCCAACCATCGGTCGTCAGCACGCAAGCTAGGCGCGGCTGTGCCTCGGTGAGCGTGCCGGTCTTATCAAACACAATAGTGTCGGCCTTGGCAAACGACTCAAAGTACTTGGCGCCCTTGACCATCACGCCCATCTTGGCGGCATCGCTCATGGCAGTCATGACGGCGACGGAACCCGTGAGCTTGAGTGCGCACGAGTAGTCGACCATCAGTGCCGCTGAGGTCTTGATGAGGCTGCGGGTGGTAAGCGCAACCAGGCCCGCGAGCAGGAAGTTCCACGGGACGATCTTGTTGGCAAGGTCCTCCATATGCGACTGGCCCTCGGACTTGAGTGAGTCGGCCGTCTGCACGAGCGAGACGATTGAGCGCAGTTTGGTTTGCGCCGTATTGGCGCGCACACGCACCAAGATGCTGCCGTCTTCCACGACGGTGCCGGCGAACACGTCGTCGCCCACGCTGCGCTCGACGGCCAACGGCTCGCCGGTCAGGGTCGCCTGGTTGACCATAGCGCTCCCCTGCTCGACAACACCGTCGATGCAAATGGACATGCCGGTGCGCACGGCGACCAAATCGCCGGGTTCAAGCTCGGTGGCGGCAACGCTTACCTCGGTGTCGCCGACGACTTTTTGCGCCTTGTCGGGCACATCGAGCAGCGAGTTGATGAGCTCGTTTTCGCTCATGGCGCGCGTGTAGTCCTCGAGCAGCTCGCCCACGTTGAGCAGGAACATCGTCTGACCCGCGGTGTCGACATCACGTTTGACGAACGAAATGCCGATGGCCGAAGCGTCGAGCACGGGAACGGTCAGGCGCGGCTGCGCGAGCTCACGGAGGGCAGCGCACAAAAAGGTCATGTAACCGGCCACGACAAAGATGGCACGCAGCGGCGTAGGCAGGAACCAGCGGCGCGCATAGTGGGCGCCGATAAGTGTGGCAAGATCCATGACGAGCTTGTGCTTGCGCGGCTCGAGTTGCATCACGTAACCCGACTTGGCATCGGCGATAGCTTGAGCATCGAGTGCGCCCAGGGCGTCGAGCACGCTCGCGCGGCGCGGCTCATCGTACTCCAGCGCCATCTGACCAATGCGGCCATACACGCGCACCTTGCGCACGCCGTCGATGTCGCCACCAAGCTTAAGAAGTGCATCGAGATCGCTCTCTGGCACAGGACCCGCCAATTGAAGACGGGTCCTGCCGGGGATCTCGCTGATAATCGAGAATCTCATAGTTTGTGCCTGGGAGCGTTACTCGGCTGCCTCGTCAGCAGCGGCCTCGCTCTGGGTGATGTAGGCAGCCTCGGCAACCATGTCGTCGACATTGGCCTTGGCCTGCTCGACCATGTCCTGGTAGCAGTTCTTGACGCGCATACCGCACGCGATACCCTGCACGCAGGCATTCTTTACCGGAGCGCTGGTGAGCAGCTTGATGCCGGCCGTGCCAAGCAGAAAACCGCCACCGACAAGCAGGGTATTGAACGTCGACTTCTTCATGTTGCTTCTCCCTTTTGCCGCATTGGACGCGGCACGGTGCCTCAGCACCCGAGTAAACAAGTTTGCTCGAGCACACTTTTGGAAAATAGTTTAGTTTATCTAACTATCAAGTTCAACAAAGGTTAACTTTTTGGAAACTATGCGGGTGAACTCAATATGACAAAGGGACTGCCCCTTTGTCACATTATGGGACTGCCCCTTTGTCACATTATGGGACTGCCCCTTTGTCATATTCCTACAGCTGCCAGGCAGCCGCTTCCTTTTGCAGCGCAACCATGCGGGCGAATTCTCCACCTGCCGCCTTGAGCTGCGCCGGAGTGCCCTGCTCGGCAACCACACCGTCCTTGAGCACAACGATCTTGTCGGCATTTTCCACCGTACGCATACGGTGGGCAATAACGATAACCGTCTTACCTGCAAGCAGACGGGAGAGCGCCTGTTGCACCACGGTCTCGTTCTCCACATCCAAGCTCGCCGTCGCCTCGTCCAACAGCACGATGGGCGCATCTTTGAGCAGCGCGCGGGCGATGGAGATGCGCTGGCGCTCGCCGCCGGAGAGTTTGGAGCCGTTCTCGCCGATCATGGTGTCATAGCCCTGCGGCATGCGGTTCACGAACTCGTCGCAGTTGGCGGCACGCGCAGCCGCAAGCACTTCCTCATCGGTGGCATCACGACGCCCGAGGCGGATGTTTCCCATCACCGTGTCGTCAAAGAGCAGTACGTCTTGGAACACAATGGCGTAGTCGCGCAGGAGTACCTCGGGATCCACGCTCGCAACATCCACGCCACCCACGGTAACCTTGCCCGCGGTGGCATCCCAAAAGCGCGCGGCCAGGCGGCTCACCGTAGACTTACCGGAACCCGAAGGACCGACCAGCGCCGTGACCTCGCCTTCCTTGGCGGTAAAGCTCACATCGGTAAGAACTTTCTCGCCGGCGCGGCCGTCCTCGCCCGCACCATAGCCAAATGCCACGTGATCGAACACCACATCGTGGCCCGCGGGCTCAAATTTCTCGCTGCCCCGCGCCACAGGCTCTTCCATGATAGAACGCATGCGCTTGGCAGACGACTCGGCGGCAAACAGCTCGGCCATTAACATTAACGCCTGGTCAAAGGGCGCATAGATACGGCTCACCATAAGCAGGAAGGCAAACATCACCAAAAAGTCGACCTGCCCGGAGGCGACCACCGCGGCGCCCGTAACCAGCGTGGTGGCAATGCCCAGACGCAGGATGACAAAGGCGGAGTTGACCAAAAGCCCGTTAGCGAGCTCGCTCTTGGTGGTCTCGCGCTCCTCGGCATCGATCACGGCGTTGAGCCCCTCAAGATAATGGGCCTCCTGGTTGGTGGCGCGGATCTCGCGAACGCAGTCGAGCGTCTCTTGAATCGCCTCGGTAACCTTGACCTTCTCGGCGCGCACGCGATCGAACACCGGAGTCATGGGACCGCGTGTTAGATACAGCACGGCAAAGGCCACGGGAACGCTCCAAAACGCCGCAATCGCCAGTTGCCAGCAAAAGAACAGCGATGCCACGAACACAATGGCACTTGCGATGATGGCGCCCCAAAGCTCTCCCAGCACGTGGCTGTAGGCGTGCTCCATGGCCTGGACGTCACCCATGATGGTCTCGGTTAAATCGGCCAGATCACGACGACCAAAAAACGACAGCGGCAGTTTGCGCAAGCGCTCGGCAATCTCCATACGCTGCTTGCCGCACTCTTCGTAAAAGATGCAGTAGGTGTAGTAATACTGCTGCCAGTTAGAGGCAAAGAGCAACACGAAAAAGACCAGGAGGCCGCCCACGATCGGCAGGGCATCCGGCAGGTCGGCGCCGGTGGCGAGATGTTCGACAAAACCGGCCATGACCAGGAATAAAAAGCCCATGCCGGCCATGGTAATGAGATTGGTGAGCGTGGTCCAGAAAATGCCGCGTTTTACGCCGGCGACGCCTTTATCGGATAGGAAATACTTCTTTTGGAATGAGGCGAACATTTAGGCCTCGCCTCCCTTCGTGACGGCGTCATCCGCGGCTGCAGCAGTGATCTTCCAGTTCGCAGCCCGTTCGTACTCGGCCCACATCTTGGCATACAGACCCTCTTGGGACAGCAACTCGGCATGGGTACCCGACTCCTGCACGCTGCCCTGGTTGAGCACCACGATTTGGTCTGCGCCCACTACAGTCGAGAGTCGGTGCGCAATCATAATGACCGTGCGACCCGCCGCCAGCTTGCTAAAGGCGCGCTGGATGAGCGCCTCGTTCTCGGGATCGGCAAACGCCGTGGCCTCATCGAGCACCACGATAGGCGCGTCTTTAAGGATTGCGCGAGCGAGTGCCACGCGCTGGACCTCGCCGCCCGAAAGATATGCCCCGCCGGCGCCGAGCATGGTATTGATGCCCTGTGGGAGCTTGGCCACAATGTCGTCGCACTGAGCTGCCGAGAGGGCCGCACACACTTCGTCGTCAGTGGCCGTAGGCTTGGAGGCGCGCACGTTATCGGCAAGTGTTTGCCGGAACAGCTGGTTGGTCTGAAACACAAAGGCGACCTGGTCCATAAGCTCGTGCGGATCCATATCGCGAACGTCCACACCGCCTACGAGCACTCGACCCGAGGAAACATCCCAAAAACGCGGGATCAGGCTTGCGCAGGTTGATTTACCGCCACCCGAGGGACCCACCAGGGCGAGGGTGCTACCCGCGGAAACGCTAAAACTCGCATGGTTGACGGCAGGCGCTTCGGCGCCCTCGTAGGTAAAGCTCACGTCCTCAAATCGTACGTCGCTGCCGGCAGGGTACTTGGGTTGGGCGGGCACGGAGAGCTGCTTGGAATCCATGATGCTTCGGATGCGAGCCAGCGAATCGGCACTCATCTGAGAGGCCTCGCCCACAAACATGAGCTTGGTCATGGCCGTCGGTACCACGGCCGAAAATATCGCGTAAAACGTGAAGTTTGCCATAAAATGCGCGAAGTCCGTCTCGCCCGGCGCCAACAGCAACGCCACGGGCAGCAGGAATGCCACAAGGCCATTGAGCGCGGTAAGGTTGAGTACCTGCGGACCTCGGCAGAACGTGCCCGCATAGCTTTGTGCCATGTCGGCGTATTCGGCAATCGCATCGTGGAAAGCCTTAAAGGAGTAGACCGTCTGCTGAAACACCTTGACCACGGGGATGCCGCGTACGTATTCGGTGCCAGTCTTGTTCATCTTGACCAGCGCTCCCATGTAGGCCTTCATGAACTCGGCGCCTTTGCCGCTCATCATGGTAGCCATGGCGCCAAGCGAAACGACGACCGAGATAAGGCATGCCACGCCCAAGCGCCAATCGAGGGCGAAAAGCAGCACGAGCAGGCCTGCGACCATGGCGGTGGCGCCGGCGATATCGGGCAGCATGTGCGCGAGCAGGGTCTCGGTGGAGGCGGCGCATCCGTCTACAATACGGCGCAGCTCACCGGTGGCGTGCGTGTCAAAGTAGCCAAGCGGCAACTTAAGCAGGTGCTCGCTCGTAGTCTTGCGGATATTGGACGCGCAGCGAAACGCAGACAGGTGCGTGCACATGAGCCCCACGAAATAAACTACGATGCTTGCCAGGGCAAAACCCACGGCCCACCAGCCATACATCGCGATATCGGTGGCTTCGCTCCAGTTAGGTGCCACGGCGATCAGGTCTCGCGCGACAAACCAGATGCACACGTACGGGCCAAAGCTCAGCAGCTGCGAGAGCGCCGAGAGAGCCATGCCCAAATACGTTAGGAATTTACGGTCGCCGGCATACGCGAGCAGCTCGCCGATGCCGCCGCCTTCCCTTTTTGATCCCTTTGCCATGAGGTTCCCTTCTGACGGCTTGAGAGTTAACCTCAATCAACTTATCATTGATATGTTAGCCAAGGCACACAATCGAGCCAGGCATGGACGTTTCCGCAAAGGAAGGGGACGCTTTTGCAAATACGGCGGGCAGCGACCGACATAACCGAGCTCTACGCACCGCAATTTGAGCAGTTTGGCCTGGAGCTTACCGGCAAGGGCGCCGTCTTTACCGGCGAGGTGGCAAACGACCGGGCGCACGGCCGCGCATGGATCATGCCTCTCTCCCCTGCCTGTATCGTCATGGAGCATTTCATCACCCCGACGCGCGATATGCACCTGGCCGAATACACACCCGAGCCATACGCCTGCGTGAGCGAGGTCAGCGCACCCACACTTACATGCATGCCCGAGGCTGGCATAACGCCCGCGAACCTTAAACCATTGCATGGACCGTGGCCAAACAATGCCGTTTGCAGCTTTATCCAAGATAACTGTGGCGAGGAATTAAGCCCGCTGTTTGCGGGGGAGCTTTATCACTCGCGCTCGGTACTCTTTTTGCCTGGATATTTTGACGAACTGGAGCACCGCTATCCCACCGAGTTCGCGGGAATCTTTGAGGCGTTTGCCGAGCCATGGCACGAGGAAGCGACGTCTGCCATCTGCCACACGCTGCGCCGGATTAACGAGGAACGCGCCCGCACCGTAGGCGGACACGTCTATATGCAGGGCATCGTGGAGGCCATGGTCGCGGAGCTCGCCTGTTCGCGCGCGGCCCACAAGCAGGCGCGGCAGGCGGCAGACACACGCGTCAGCATAACCATTGCCGAAGAAGCAACGGCAATGATTGAGCGCGCGCTCGACAAAGGCAGACGCGTGGGTATCAACGAGGTGGCCGAGAGGCTCTACACAAGCCGCTCCAAACTATGCGCCACCTTTAAGGCCCAAACCGGTGAGTCCCTGGGCGCCTACATTCGCAGACGCCGCATGGAGCGAGCACAGGACCTTTTGGCCGACAGCTCGCTCACGATAGCGCAGGTGGCTGAGCGTCTAGGCTACCCTCAGCAGGCCGCCTTCGCCCAAGCCTTCAAGCAACACACCGGCACCACCCCCACCACCTGGCGCTCCCAACATATATAAAGAATGAGGGCGCCAACGGCGCCCTCATTCACCAAATTCAATCCAGCCCGCCTGACCCGAACGGCCGAGTCGTCTGGCCGGGGAAGCCCCGAGTCGCCGGGGTGTTTGCTCCAAATGAGTTCCGCATGCAAAGAAGGCCACTAAATGTGGCCTTCGTCTTGCATAGGACTGTTTGAAATTTGGAGGAAATACCCCGGCAACTCGGGGCTTCCCCGGCCTCGCAGCTACGAGAGCGACGTTCTCAGCAACTCGTTGAAGAGCTTCGGATTGCCCTTGCCGC
>CABQKL010000020.1 GCA_902464645.1 uncultured Collinsella sp. | reverse complement strand
AGTGGCATCCCCGATTTCCGCAGCGTGGACGGCCTGTATCACCAGCAGTTTGCCTATCCGCCCGAGACCATGCTCTCGCATAGCTTTTATGAGGCGCATCCGGCCAAGTTCTTCGACTTCTACCGCACCAAGATGATCGCGCTTGGCGCCAAGCCCAACCGCTGCCACACCAAGCTGGCCGAGCTGGAGCGCGCCGGAAAGCTAAATGCCGTGGTGACGCAAAATATCGACGGTCTGCATCAGATGGCCGGCTCGCAGCGTGTGTTTGAGCTGCACGGATCGGTCCATCGAAACATTTGCCAGTCGTGCGGCGCGGTCTATAGCGCCGAGTGGATTTGCTCGCGCGAGCACGAGGACGCCGCGGGTGTGCCCGTGTGTCCTGCGTGCGGCGGGCGCATCAAGCCCGATGTGGTGCTCTACGAGGAGCCGCTCGATGAGCGTGTGCTGACCGGCGCCGTTGCCGCCATCGCCGCGGCCGATGCCCTCATTGTGGGCGGGACCTCGCTCGTGGTGTATCCGGCGGCGGGCCTTACGCGCTACTTTACCGGCGATACGCTGGCCATTTGCAATCTTGCTCCCACCGATCAGGATGCAAATGCCGACCTGCTGATTTCTTGCGACATCGCGGCCGCGTTTGCGTTCTAGCCCGTGTACGCGGATACAATAGAAAGACTAATTGCAAAGCAACCCCGCCGCCTGCGCCCGAGCGCGGCGGCGCGGGCATTTTAGGAGGATGTTCATGGCGAACGATAGTAAGACATGGCGGTGCGGAAAGTACGAGCTCAGCTTTGACCGCCCGCGCATCATGGGCGTCCTCAACGTGACGCCCGATTCGTTTAGCGATGGCGGGGAGCACTTCGACCCGGATGCCGCCATCGAGTACGGCCTGGCGATGCTCGATGCCGGCGCCGACATCATCGACGTGGGCGGCGAGTCTACGCGCCCCGGATTTACCCCGGTCAATCCCGACGAGGAGGCTCGCCGCGTGCTGCCCGTGGTGCGCGCGCTGGCCAAAGAGGGCGCTATCGTCTCGATCGACACGCGCCACGTGGCGGTTGCCAAGGCGGCCGTGCGCTGCGGTGCCTCGATCGTCAACGACGTGACGGGCTTCACCGACCCCAAGATGGTCGAATTTGTCGCGACGAGCACCTGCGGTGTCATCGTGATGCACGCCGGCGAGATCGCGGCGCCTACGCGCACGCATGCAACGGTGCAGCTCGATACCTCGGCCGCGGCGTTTGTTGCCGAGAAGGCGCGCGAAGCGGCCGCCGAGGCTGCGCGCGAGGCCGAGAAGCCGGCGCGCCGCCGTCGCGGCAAGCTGCTAGGCGAGCCCAAGACGGAGGCCAAGCTGCCGGGTGGCGCGGTGCAGCCCTCGCTGCCGTTTGGCGATCCGGAGCCTGCGCCGGAGCCCACGGACGAGCAGAAGCAAGAGACGCCGGCCGCCGAGCAGGCTGCCCCTGTCTCCGAGGCCGCCGCGACCTCTGAGCCCGCGCCGGAGCCGAATGACCACCTGGCAGCCATGATGCGCCGCAGCACCCGCCGCGAGGAGGCCTACGTGCCCACCTCTCAGCTCCGCCGCTTTACCCTGCCCGATTCGGCACCCATCATGCGCCGTGTCATGGGCTTTCTGTCCGACCAGGCTCGCACGCTCATCCATGCCGGCGTGTCGCGCGACCGCATCTGCATAGATCCCGGTCCGGGCTTTGGCAAGACGGCCAACGAGGACATCGTCATCCAGCGCGAGACCGCCAAGATGGCGTCGCTGGGCTATCCGCTCATGTGCGCCGTGTCGCGCAAGCGTTTTGTGGGCGCTGTCTCGGGCGTGACCGATGCCGCCGCGCGCGATGCCGCCACGTTTGGCGTGTGCCTGGGCGCCATCCAGGCCGGCGCCAACATCGTGCGCGTGCACGACGTCGCGGGCTTTGCGCAGTTCCTGAACGGTTACTGGGCTGTTGCTAAGCCGCAGCCGCGTCGCGCGTTTGTGGCCGTGGGCTCCAACCTGGGGCATCGTTGCGACAACATCCGCGCCGCGCGCGACATGATCGCCGAGATTCCGCTCACCTGCGTGTCCAACTGCTCGCGCATCTACGAGAGCGAGCCGGCCTACGAGACGCGCCAGGATGCGTTTGCCAACGCCGTCATCGAGATTAAGACCGAGCTGGCGCCGCTGGTGCTGCTCGACGAGCTTATGAAGATCGAGGCCGAGCTGGGGCGCGACCGCTCCAAGAAAGCCAAGGTCAATGGCCCACGCACCATCGATCTGGACCTGCTGTGGATGGATGGCGAGACCCACGGCGGCAAGAAGCTGCGCCTGCCGCATCCGCTCATTGGCGAGCGTGATTTTGTGCTGGTGCCGCTCGAGGACCTGATGCACGACCCGGCGCGGTTCTTCCGTTACAACGGCGTCGAGGTCAAGGAACCCGAGGATCGCGTGGGCCATATCGTGGGCGAATTGGGGCGTATGTAGATGATCGAGATGAATGCTGTTGCCGCCGGTACCGAGCTCGACGCGGCGCGTGACGCGGGCCGCGAGGGCATGTCCGCGGGCTGGTGCGCGTGGAGCGCGGGCGATGCATCGCTGACGTTTTCGCTGGTCGTGCGCCCCGACGTGAACATGCATGCCTTCCACGGCCTTCCGTTTGTGGCGGCGATGGGCATGATGGACGCGCTCGTGGGAACGGCTACAGCACCGGGGCTGGGCCTTGCCGGCAAGGTGGGCATTCAATGGCCGAGCGACATTGTGTGCGGCGCGCCTACGTTTGAGACCCCGTTTGCGCGCGTCGCCGTCAACGGTGGCGCCGGTGCCGCGGGCATTTTCGGTGCCGTGACGGTGGATATTGAGCGCTCGGCGCTGAGCGAGCTTGGTGTGGACGTGGCTGACGAAGCGCTGGTCGAGGAGTTGTCTGCCGCCGTGCTGACCCGTGTGGACGCCTGGGCGGCTGTTGCCAATACGCCGCAGGGCGCCGCAGGTCCGCTGGCCCCCGTGCTGGGCGAGTACTTCGACATGGTGCCGCTGCTGGGTCGCCAAGTTGCGGCGGTGTCGCCCAGCGGTTTGCCGCTTGCGGTCGGTGTGTTTGCGGGCCTGGACATCTGGGGCCGTGCGACCATCAAGACCGATGCCGGCGAGCAGGAGTTTCCGCCCGAGGCCGTACGGATTCGCGGGCTGTAACGCGAGACATCCGCGCTCAAAGATAGCGATGACAACGAAGCCCTCCTCGGCCTGCACCGGGGAGGGCTTCTGTGTGACCCGAGAGAATGGCCGCGTCGGTCCTATTCCTCAAAATTGAAAATTTTTCAGTTTTGAGGAATAGGCTTGGCGAACGTTTGCGGGGGCTGGGGCATTGGACGTGCTCGACTTATGCCCCTGTCTTACCCCAGCTCCTGCATGCGGCGGTGGATTTCGCAGATGCCCTTGATGGTGAGCTGCCCGTCGACCACGTCGAAGGCATCGGTCGAATCGGCGACGATGCCGGCGAGACCGCCCGTGGCGATAACGGTGGCATCCTCGCGGCCCAGCTCGCGCTTCATGCGCGCGACCAGGCCCTCGGCCATGGCGGCGGCGCCCATCACGGCGCCGACCTTGATGCACTCCTCGGTATCGCGGCCGATGGCGTGCTCCGGCGCCTCGAGCGGAACGCTGGCGAGCTTGGCGGCACGGGCGGCAAGCGCGTCCATGGAGATGCGGATGCCCGGCGCGATCGCTCCGCCAATGTAATAACCGTCCTCATCGATGACGTCGATATTGGTCGCGGTGCCAAAGTCCACCACGATCGCCGGCGCGCCGTAGAAAGTTTCGGCCGCAACGGCGTTGGCGACGCGGTCGGCACCCACGGCCTGGGGGCGCGCCGCGCGCAGCTTGGTCACCGCGGCCGTCTGCGGCCCGATGACGATGGCATCCGCGGCAATGCGGTCGGCCACGGCGTGCCACTCGCGCGAGAGCTGCGGCACCACGCCGGCAAAGGCGATCGCGTCGACCGCATCGAGCGAAAGGCCGTACATCTTAAAGAAACCCATCAGGCGCACGTGGATCTCGTCCGCGGTATAGGAGCGGTCGGTGGGCATACGCCACGACTGCACCAGCTCGTCTCCGTCAAACAGACCCATGGCCGTCTGCGTGTTTCCCATATCGATAGCGAGCAGCATGTCTACTCCCAGTGTTGGCATAAAAGGACGCGCACCATTGTATACGCGCCGTCGACGGCGCTCGGCTGCGATTCGGTTACAGTGATATGGGCTGAGGGGTTTAAATATGAAGGAATTATGCTCTACGAGATTTTCCTTGCCGTTTACCGAACTCCCGCGTAATATTCTTTCTTGCGCACATGAGGCGCCCAGACATTGCGGGGTGGAGCAGTCTGGTAGCTCGCCGGGCTCATAACCCGGAGGTCGTAGGTTCAAATCCTGCCCCCGCGACCAAGAACTTGCAGCTCGTCGGCCTAGCCGGCGAGCTTTTTTGTTATTGCGGATCAATGTTTTCGACCCAGTTCTCAACTTCCCAAACAAAATCTCGATCTGTAACATCTGGACCCGATTTGGGCGGCTAGGTGTTACAGATCGAGATGTTTCGGCAGGACGATCTTTGTTTGTCTAAATCTGTAACACGAGGGACGGATTTTGCCGAGTTGTTGTTACAGATTGAGATTTTCTAGCAGGCGGGTTTGGTTTGTCTTGATCTGTAACACCTGGGGTCGTTTTTGGCCGATGGATGTTACAGATCGAGACATTTTGTTGGGACGGTTCCCGTTGTCCCGATCTGTAACAGGTAGGGGCCAAAAGTGGGCCTAGATGTTACAGATTGAGATGTTTGGTCGGACCGAATTTGTTCGTCTCGATTTGTAACATCTAGGGTCGTTTTTGGTCTGTAAGTGTTACAGATCGAGATTTTCCGACGGACCGCTCCCGTTTGTCTTGATCTGTAACAGTAAGACCCGGTTTTTGCCGAGTAACTGTTACAGATTGAGACGAACCGACGGGCCGTCCCGCCCCATCCACCTGCCGTCACCTGATATTCGCCGATTTTCGTTGTGCCGCCGTGCTCTCATGTCATATCCTCTAGACAACTACGTGGCATCATCGCCGCCGCGCCTACAAGAGAGGAATGTCCATGACCGCACCTGCATCCAAGCTGCTCCAGCCCATTACGGTTGGCCCCCTTGAGCTCAAGAACCGCATTATGTTCCCGCCGCTTACCACCGGCTACGAGGAGCGCGACGGTTCCATTGGCGAGCGTAGCCTGGCTTTTTACGAGCGCCTGGCCCGTGGCGGCGTGAGCTACATCGTCATCGGCGACGTCGCTCCCGTTATGACCGCAAGCCCCACGCCCAAGCTGGCGACCGACGCCCAGATCCCCACGTTTAAGGCGCTGGCCGACGCCGTCCACAAGCACGGTGCCAAGGTCGCGCTGCAGCTGTTCCACCCCGAGTACGACGTGCCCGGCGTCGGCCGCATGGTCATGGGATCCATGGCCGCCGCCAAGGCCGCGCAGGAAGCCAAGGCCGCCGGTGACGAGGAGACCTTTGCCGCCAAGATGGCCGAGTCCAACGAGATCCGCAAACAGGCCTATGCCAAGCTGCACCACGATATGCAGCACTTCGTGAACGAGGCGAGCGTAGAGCAGCTCACCCAGATCAAGGAGGCTATCGCTGCCTCGGCCGCTCGCGCGCAGCAGGCCGGAATCGACGCCATCGAGGTCCACGGCGACCGCCTGGTGGGTTCGCTGTGCTCGGCCATCCTCAACCAGCGCACCGACGAGTACGGCGGCTCGTTCGAGAACCGCGTTCGCTATGCGCTCGAGGTCGTCGCCGCCATTAAGGAAGCCGCGCCGCAGCTGATGGTGGAGTACAAGCTCCCCGTGATTATGGAGAACCCCGACGGCACGCCGCGCGGCAAGGGCGGCCTGCAGCCCGACGAGGCCTGTGAGTTTGCCAAGCTGCTCGAGGGTGCGGGCATCGACATGATCCAGGTCGCTCAGGCCAACCATACCGGCAACATGGGCGACACCATTCCGCCCATGGGCGCCATGCCCTACAACTGGACGCTGCCGGTGGCCGAGCGCGTCAAAGCCCTGGTCTCCGTGCCGGTGGCAACCGTGGGCCGTGTTGTCTCGGTCGAGGCCGGTGAGAAGATCCTGGAAGACGGCGCGGCCGACATCATCGCCTACGGCCGCTCGCTCATGTGCGACCCCGACATTGCGCTGAAGGCCGCCACGGGTGAGCCCATCCGCGAGTGCCTCAACTGCAACAAGGGTTGCGTCGACGCGATTCAAAACCGCAAGTACATCTCGTGCGTTCTCAATGCCGAGAACGGCGACGAGGCGACTATCGCCATTAAGCCAGGCGAGGGCGACAAGAAGATTGCCGTGGTGGGCGGCGGCATCGCCGGCCTGGAGGCCGCGCGCGTGGCGGCCAAGCGCGGCTACGACGTGACCGTTTACGAGGCGAGCGATCATCTGGGCGGCCAGATTGTGCTGGCGGCTGCGCCTCCGCGCAAGGACGAGATCATGCGCTCGGTCGAGTACTACGAGAAGATTCTGCCTGGCCTGGGCGTGAAGGTCGAGCTCAACCATGCCGCTACCGCCGAGGACCTCAACGCCGCCGACGCCGCGATTGTGGCCGTGGGCGCGCACGACGTGGTCATTCCCGTTCCGGGTGCCGATTCGGACAAGGTCGTCTCGAGCTGGGACGTGCTGGCCGGCAAGGTGGAGCTTACGGGCCGCGTCGCCGTTATTGGCGGTGGCCTGGTGGGCACCGAGACTGCCGAGTACCTGCTGCAGCATGGCTGCGAGGTAGCGATCGTGGAGATGCTCGATAAGATTGCCGCGGGCGAGTCCGAGACCATTCTGCCGCTGATTATGAGCGACTTTGCCGAGCATAACGTGGAGCAGCACGTGAAGACCCGCCTGACCGCCATTACCGACGAGGGCGTGGAGGCCGTGCGCACTGCCGAGGACGGCGCCGAGGAGCCGGTGAAGATCGCCTGCGATTACGTGGTGATGGCCGTGGGTTCCAAGGCCAACGCGTTTGACCTGGACGGCGTGACGGTGCCCGTGACCTGCGTGGGCGACTGCTCGGGCGAGCGAACCGCCGACATTGCCAGCGCCATCCGCACGGCATATCACGCGGCCAACGAGCTGTAGTCGAGAAAGCTATCGCGTATTGAGTGGGCGGGGAGTGCCGTATCGGTGCTCCCTGCCTTTTTGTCGATAAGAGGTGCCCCTGACCAGCGGGTTCAGAAAATCCGAATCTCATACACCAGAAAATCCGAATTATATGAACACGAAAATCCGAATCGCAACCACCCGAAAATCCGAATTTGCTACAGTGGAATAGAAGAATCAGAAAGCAGGAACTGGAAATCTGCGGGGGTGGCTCATGGCGGGCGAGAGGCTACATCGGGACGGATACATCCCACGTATCGTGGATGCGCAAATCGAGCGCTACCTTCGTGTCTTTGGCGCGGTCGAGATTGCGGGCACCAAGTGGTGCGGCAAGACGTGGGCCGCGCTCGAGCACGGGGCGTCCGCCTCGTATGTCGACGAGAATCTCGACCTCGCGCGTGCCGACCCAGCGATGATGTTGCTGGGAGACCGTCCGCATATTATCGATGAGTGGCAGCGCGTTCCCCAGATTTGGGACTACGTTAGACACGAGGTTGACCGCACCCGGGGTACGCGCGGCGCCTATATCCTCACGGGTTCCGCCACGCCCGCGTTTGGCTCAAAGGCGGAGGCGCCCGCGCATAGTGGAGCTGGCCGCATCGGCCGCGTCCGCATGCACCCTATGACGCTTGCCGAGACAGGTGAGTCCAACGGCAAGGTGAGCCTGGCGGGCTTGTTTGAGCATCGTTTTGAGCCCTGCCGGTGCGATGGCGATACACCGGGGCTTGTCGAAGCCGCTTGCCGCGGCGGCTGGCCCGAGGCGATCGATATGGTTTCGGCTGACGCCCAGCTCATCGCCCGTGAATATCTCAACACCACGTTTTCGAGCAGCTTCCCGGCGGTCGGTCTCGACCCCGATATTGCTCGTCGAGTCTCCGCATCGATCGCGCGCAATCTGGGACAGGCAACCACGTATAAAACGATTCTTATGGATATGTTCGGTGCCGAGGAGGAACCCGCAGCGTTTGCCGATGAGACCAAGGTGCGCAGGTACCTGGATGCCCTCAAAGGCATGTTTATTCTCGAGGAGGTCCCCGGTTGGGTTCCCGCCGCGCGCGACAAACGGCGCTTTACCGTCAAGCCCAAGCGCTATCTGGCAGATCCGAGCCTTGCTTGCGCCTTGCTAGGTATGTCCTCGCAGGCGCTGCTTGCCGACTGGCAGAGATTTGGTCTGGTGTTTGAGAATTTGGTCATACGCGACCTTTCGGTCTACGCACGTTCGCTCGACCTGCTGGATAGCACGCCCGTGCGCTATTATCGCGACGATTCGGGCCTTGAGTGCGATGCTATCGTGCAGCTAGCCGACGGACGGTGGGCCGCCTTTGAGATTAAGGTGAGTGAAGATAAAACGAGCGCCGGCGTCGAGAGCCTCAAGCGCGTTCGCAAGAAGGTCTGTGGAAATCCTCGTTCACGCACACGCGAACCGGAGTTTATGGCCGTGATTGTGGGGGTGGGTGAGTACGCCCGCGAGGTCGAGGACGGTATCTACGTGATACCCGTGCGCGCGTTGGGGTGTTAAGGGGCGGCACGCCGTGTGTCCGCTGCCCGGTGCTGCGGATTGGTGCAAAGGGGGTCAGGTTTGTTTGCACCATGTCCTTGGCATATGGAAGAAGCTGCTATTCGTAATCTTTAAGACATCATTAAGGCTTGCGTTGTGGAGCAAACCGCAGGTCAATGCTATTCTTTTACCTTATCGTACGGTGTTGTATTCTGCCTGAATTCTCTACCTGCGAACAATGGATAAACGCGACCGAGCGAAAAGGATGGCACGCCCGCAAGCAGGGCAAATGTAAGCGATGAGTGGCATGGACCGACATAGCGAGCCCCAGCAGCACAAGACGGCGGCCGAGTACCGTCAAGCTGCCGACGAGCACGTGCGGACCCTCAAGGATTTCTGGAAGGATTTCCTGGTGAGCGGTCTGTTTGTGCTGGCCGCCATCGTTGCCATCTTTGCATGCCTGGCCTGGTTTGCTGCGAATAACCGAGTGAGCGCCACGGGGGGCACGATCGGGGCGAAGGCGGATCGGTACACGCTGACCGCCGCGGGCGAGGGTGAGTCCGGCGCGCACGTGGGCTATTACGAGCGCTCCGAGCGCACGCCCGAGGAAAAGTATGCCATCGATGGCCTGGATACGACCGACGCCATGACGGTAACGCTCGGCTCCAACCTCAACAACGAGACCGCGGGCTCTCTGTACCCGGGTGCTCGCGGCAAGATTACATTTACGGTGAAGCCGCTGGTGAGTGACCTGGACGGGGTCACGATCAGTCTGTCGCGCTTGCTTAAGGTCACGAACACTGTTGGCGTTGTTGGGGACGGGGGAACGCTGGCGCCCGAGGCGGAGGCGCTCCTTGGCTTGATCAAAGGCCACTTGCTGTTCTTTACGAGCTGCGACCAGAACGGGTATTACTCGGGCCGCGTGGTTGATAGCAAGATCGAGATTCGCAAGTGCGAATTTTGCGAAAACGGCGATGTGAACAAGCCAACGAACAAACCCGTCACCATCAGCCTGTACTGGGTGTGGCCGGAGTACTTCCAAAACTTCGTCCTTACCGGCAACACGAATTACTACAAGAACCTGTTTGCGGCGGCGGGCGACGCAAAGTCTGACTACGGCGCTCTGCAGGCAGATATGAACGCGCATAAAGCGAACTACTTCTATGGCGCGGCAAACGGCACGAGTGCCGCCAACGCTCCTGCGGTTTCGGCTGACATATCCTTCGGCGACACCGCCATCTGCTCGGCGCTGTACAACAATGCCGACGAGCAGATCGGCAATAAGGTCAAATACATCCAACTTAGAATTAGCGCTCAGGAGGGCGTGAGCTCATGAGCACCATGCAAACGCGCCTCGGCGATGCCCGCAATTGGATAGAAAACCACCGCGCGCAGGCCCTTGCGGTCCTGATATTGCTGGCGGCAATCGCTCTTATCATCGGCTTGTCGCTCTCGTGGTTTGTGGGCAGCAAAAGTCTGTCTACGGTGGGCAAGATCCAAACGCCCGCGCAGCTTAAGATCATGGGTCCCAACCAGACAAGCATTGAGCCCGTCGAGATTTCGTATGACGAGTCGCGCGGCGATGAGAAGAAAGACGACGGCACCGTGACCGTTCGTCGCGCGTTTTGTGTGCAGAGCGACAATGGCGATCCCGCTGCCGGCGGTCAAGCGTTTGAGCTGCAGGTTGCCAACACAACGAATATCACGGGGCTGACGATCAACGTATATCACGTGACGGTCAATAATCCGAACGATAAAAACGGCACCGTGGTCGGCCTCGACGGGCTCAACAATCCGTATTCGTGGAGTAAGGGCAAACTAATTTCGTTCGACTTTATCAATAGGGATGAGACAAACGGCCTGGCTAAAGAGCTCGCCAGCAATGATCCAACGTACGGTACTTATAAGGACGTCCAGAAAAACGCCCGTCCGCTGTATCGGTACCACGTGTTCCAAAAAGACGATCTAGACGGTTGGAATGGCACGAAAGCCAACGATGCCACCAACTTTATTGTTGAGTGCACGTGGAACGCGGATGGCGTAACCGTGGGTGGTGCCAAGGTCTCAAACGTCAAAGAGACCGACATGGTCTACCTAATCGCTCACGGCACGAGCGGCAACTAATAGCAGGAAGGGAGGGGCGCCAGATGAGGAAAGACAAGAACGCACAAAATGAAATCGCAAGGCCTGCCGGAAAGCACTTTGCACAGGTTGATGATCATGCGGCGAAGTCTGCCTTGGCGGAGCCTGCTGCCCCTAATTCCAAAGTGCGCAAGCGCCTATGGGCGGTTGCGGTGCTGCTATGCGCCGTCGCGATTGTGGCGGGTACCTACCTTACTTACACGGCCTTTTTGGCGGGTGACTTTCTTAAGTCGGTCGCCGTCTCGGGCACGTCGCAGGCGCTGTTTGCCTCGGACATGCTCACGGGTTACACGAATGAGACGCTGAATGACGAGGGTATTGCCGTCCGAAGCGTCATCGCCGACACGAGTGGGGAAAACTGCTCCTTTACCTTTCGCATTTACAACCATCTGCTGGGCGACAAGAACAAGGTCAACGACAAGGACGTTAACGCGACGCTGAGCGTGGAGGCGACGGGAACGACGAAAGCTTGGAGGATAAGCGGTTCGCCCACGCTGACGGCGGGCGGCACGGTCGACCTTTCCTTCCCTGCCAACAAGGCAACCATGTATACCTATAAGGTTACGTTTTCCAAGGCAGACCTCAACAAAGCATCCTTTACCGTTAAGGCCCGGGTCGGCTCCAATAGCCCTGGCACCAACCTAAAATGGCTCGCCGCCAAGATTGCGCCTTCCGAGCGTGCAGAGGTGACGGCTTCGGGCGTTTCGGGCGAGTGGGTCGACAAGAACTCGGATACCGATAAGAACTTGGGCATCAACGCTTTTGATGCCTACAACTATCGCGTGACGGTTACGGGCGTTACGACTAAGGTAAAGCTCACGTGGGGGGACGGGGTCGAGCTCGATCCGTTCTTTGAGGCGAATCACAAGAACGGTAATGGGCAAGCAGCCGTCAGCGGCAACTCGATCACATACGATGCATCTCCTGGCTCGGAAATCATCACCTTTTACCGGAAGGGCGATTCGAAGCCGACCAGCTGGGAAGCCATTGGCGTTACGTGTTCGGCCGCGTAGGGCTAACCGAAACGAGCCGCAAGCATAGATTTTGAGACCCCGCACGGGGCATGAGATAGAACGAGGTAGGACCAGATGAGAACGGCAAAGCGCATAACAACCGCATGCCTGACTGCGATCATGATTTTCCAGGCGCTTGCGCCCTCCACGGAGGTGTTCGCGCAAGAGCTCGACGCCGTCATGGAGGCATCCGTCTCCGCCGCGCGCGCCGCGGGCAACACGGCGCGCTCCGTACAGGATGCTGTGGCCACCGCGCTGCAAGATGCTGACCAGGCTACATCTGATGATGTCGCAACGACTCCGGGCGCCGACGCTGGCGCTACCGAGGGCGGCGACGGTTCTACCAACGCTGGCGAATCGCAGGACTCCACGACCGATGGAACCACTAACGGCGATACCCCAACGGAGGGCGACGCGTCCCAAGACGATGCGGCTGCCGATGAGGGTGCTGCTGACGGAGAACAAGCGGATGACGCGGACGCGGATGCTGCTGATCAGGCAAACACCGCCCCCACCATCGCTACTGTCGAGGATCTCAGGCACGCGTTGGGTGACGGCAATGTCATCACTGACGACTTGGGCGCCGTCACGGCCATTACCTTTGAGTCCAACGCCGACCTTATCGCCATCTCCAACACCGATCCCGCCATCTACCAGAACGCGAACATCTCCAAAGGTGGCTCGACCGGCATCGACTTCGACGTGTGCGGCGCGGAGATCGTGGACGGCCTGGGTAGCCTCACGTTCCAGGGCTTCGGCAGCGATGCCTACCCTTTCAAAGGCGCGCTCAACCTCGGCGACAGGACCCTGACCGTCAACAAGACGCTCTTCAACAACATCGAGCTCAGCGACGCCAACAGCACCGTAAAGCTCACCTGGAAGGGTACCGATGCCCAGCCCATCGTGGCCGCAAAGGTCACGGGCGCGGACAAGACGCTTGCTGCCACCGTAACCGTGGGCACGCCCAAGAGCGATACCGAAAAGGACATCTGCAAGCTCGCCTCGCCACTTGTGGGCGAGGTCACGGGCGCGCTCACGCTTAACGCAACCTACGTGACAAGCGCGAACAGCCCCCTGGCGATCGATATGCAATCGAGCACAGGCAACATGGGCTTGCTTGTGAACACCCTTGCCGAAGGAGCATCGCTTACGCTTGCGGGCCTCGCCCTGCCGGACAAACTCGACGGTACCCCCACTATCAACGCGACAGCCGCTGATGCCAACGCGGGGGGTCTTATCGGCGAGGCGCGGGAGGGTGCCACCGTCGCCCTACCAACTGGCATCGATGTCTCGGCGCTGAGCGTCGCAGGTAAAAACGCGGCGGGCGGTCTTATCGGTAAGGCCACCAACCTCACGCTCAACATCGCTGATGGCGTAACGGTTAAGCCGGCGTGCAACGTCGGCGATAAAGACAGCGCTTGCTCCGGTGGCGTCATCGGCGACGTGAGCTTTGCGCAAGGATTTATCGTTAAGCCCAATATGTTCGACCTGGGCAAGCTTGTGACGCTTGGTGCATCGCAACGCGCCGGCGCCCTTTTTGGTGTGGCCGATATTTCTAATGGCGACATCGTGGTGCAAGGCGGAACGTATAAGAGCAAGTTCACCTTACCGGAAGAAGTTAGCTTCAACGGCAGCTACGGCGGCCTTGTCGGCAAGGTGTTTGCGACGGCAAAAGGCGTCGATGAGTCGCTGCGCGCCTTTGTGGTCCAAAAGGATGCGGATAAGAAAACGTGCTCAATTGAGTTTGAACTTGCGGGCAAGCTGTCCGATACGGGCGGTGTTGTTGGCTATGTTGGCGATAGCGCGGACTCCAATTCGCAGCCTGTCGCCGTTGTGCTCGACGGCGTGACGGTTGCGTGCAAGGGAGATGCTTCGGCGCGAACGGACGCCGGAAAGTTCGGTGGTGCCGTGGGCGTTGTCGACGCGCGCAATGTCCTTGACGTGCGAGATTTCAAACTTACAAGCGACAATCCTATCGGTAAGGCGCAAAGCAACCGTGCCGCGGGAATTGCAGGCTCCGCGTGGAATGCTGTAATCAAATTCAGCGGCATCACGGATCTGTCGGGCGCAAGTTTTGCCGAAAACAGCACGACGGGCCAGCTCGTATACGAGAACCACAACGCGCTGATTATTGCTGTCGGCGATGGCTCTGACGCTGACAAGGGTGCAGCGGGCTGGACCTTCAAACGTAGCAATACTGCCTCGAAGACGGACGACATCGCGACCTACGGCGAAGTTATTCGTCTGGGCGGCGACTTCATTAAGCTTGATGTGGACACTCATAAGTTGACCTTGCCGGATTCGCTGACGGCAGCTAACGGTGCCTACACCCTAACCTCTGTTGAGGATTTCGCCAAACTTGCAATCACCTGGCAAACCAACGGCTACTACTCCATGGTCGAGGGCGTTTCCGAAAACAACCCGAACATCTTGCAGTCCTCGACCATTACGGTGAACGGCACTATTGATCTCAAGGGCACGGGCCTGACGGGTTTCACGCAGGATCGTGCAGACGGCTTGCAAGTTTTCTCGGGAACGTTGAACGGCGGCGGCACGATCAAGCTTGCTGTCGGTGAGCCTTACGGCATGCGCGGGAACGCCCCTCTGGGCGCCGACGACATCAGTGCCGGCAACGGAAAAATCTACCGTCACGGCCGCCTGGGCTTGTTCGCAGCAATCAACGGCGCAGCCGCCAACAGCGAGACTGTCTCCAACGTCACCATCGCTGGCTCCATGAGGTTCGATAACGGCTCGGCAATCGAGGCTGGATCGCTTGCGGGCGCCATTGCGGGTGGTCTGACGCTGTCTGGCGCAACGTGCGAAACGAATATCGCATGCGATGATACGTTCACCAACGATGTGAACATTGGTGGTATTGCAGGCAGCGTGTCGGCAGCTTCTACGGTTACGTTTAGGGACAGTAGCAAGGCTCAAGCGAGCATCACTGCAACTAAAACGCTTAATGGCAACAGCCGTATTGGCGGCGCCATCGGCTATGTGGGCAATTATGTCTCGACATTCAACGTTACGGGCCTTGAGGTCAGCGGAAAAATCGAGACCGGCAATTGCACCAGCGGCAAGATTGCCCAGGTCGGCGGTCTTATCGGCTGCATCGCACAGAGCACCTATGGGGCTGATGGGGCAATAGCCAACTCGGCCAAAAAGGACGTTAACATTACGGGCCTTTCGTTCAACTCGTTCAAGATGGGAGTCGGAAAGAACGGCGATAAGCTCAATGGCGTGGGCGGTCTCTTGGGTTATAGCTGGGGCAACGCGGTCGTAACTATCGGAGATGACAACATTAACAAGAGTGAAAACTCCTATGCTTTGAAAACGACCAACGCTTCTATAATCGCGACTGTGGATGATTCCAAGGAGCTTGGCGGCCTTGTATACGCAGCCAGCGGTCACTGGATTATCAACAACTACGCCATCGATCTCTCGGGCACAAAGATTAATGCAGGCGCCGCTCAGACGCTCGGCGTTCTAGTTTGCCGCGGCTGCAAGGTGGATGATAAGACGACATATGGCGTCGAGAGCTACCTAGGCCTGTACTTGGAGGACAGGGTTTATTGGGATACCGCCTATAGGGTGCCCACCGGCGAGGGGGCCATCGTTGCGTCGGGCGTAACGTCCTTCGATGAATGGGTTGGCAGCGGTGTAAAACCAAACAACGGCAGCAAGCTCATGGACGCCGACTGGAACACGGTCGTTTCGCTACACACACAGAAAAACAAGCTGGACATGGACGGCGATTCCACAAAAGACAACAGCTACCATAATCGCTCGTCTTTCGGTCGAAGCCAGAATACGAACGGCAATACCCGCTACTTCTACAACCTCGACATAGCCTCTAAGAATTGTGAAGGCGGCTTTAGTGGCAGTCAAATCGATACAGCGGACAAGCTGCTCTTATGGTCTGCTTTCTGCTATGCTCCCGCCGGTATTCGTTCGACAATCGTTCCCGATGGTACGACAGGGCTCGATGATTCCATAACCATAACGGGCACAATCGATTTGGCCGGCTACAGCTACTATCCCACTCAACCGATCGGAGAGGTGACGGTTAATAATGCGGCCATCACCTTCTACTACTCCAAGATCAAGGCCGAGCAGAATGGCAACAAGCTAAACTCCGATGCCACCCAGCACGAGAACATGCACTGCGGTCTTTTTCAAACGGTGGCAGACGGCGATCTCACAGTAAGCAACGTCACTTTGGGTGGTACCGTTGGGCCCGTTATCAATGACGGAAAGAGCTCTACTGACGCTATTGGCGCGGGCGGAAGCTCATCGGGCGCGCTCGTGTGCCGCTACGTGTATGGGTCCAGCGACGGCAATGGCATCAAGATTAGAAAGATCTCAATTGATGATCTTACACTCAACAATCTGATTGTCGACGGCGCCAACAGCGCCACGGACGCTAACGCCTATATGCCTCTGCTCATCAACGAGATGCAGAAGTACGTGAGCCTGAACGCGAAGAATATCAAGACTACTGGGTACACGAGTGGCACCAAGGCGGCTACGTCGCTGTTCGGAAAGCTTGGTGTAGGCAGTGAGGCCGATCAGGTGACGGCGAAGTTTGAGCAAATCAGCTTGCCCAGCCAAGAGAACAATACGATCTTCACCCATGCGAGCCTGCTGGAGAGTTTTGGCTACGGAAGCACGAGCACGGGCTCTGCGGACTACACCTTTACTAAGGCCGATGGCGATGCGGGCAAGGTGACCTACGGATCCGAGATTGATGGGAGTACGGAGTACCCGGGCAAGCAGCTTTGGTATTACGACGAAGCGACGTATGGTGCCGTGAGCGGCTATGTGACGGTTGATGGTAAGAAGGACGGTGACGTCAGGCCTTGGTTCGGTGACTACCTTCCTTATGTTTACAAGGGAAAAGCCGCCGAGGATGGCGTCCAGTATCACGAAATTAAAGTCAACCAGCGCATTCCAAAGCTGGTAATGGGATGTGGTACCTACGGTGATCCTTATTCCGTCACAAACGCGGCGGAGATGAATGCCATTGCCAACTACATTAATAACATGACGGCGCTTGACGGCTGGGAGGTCACCATTGTCGCCGACCAGGGTAGGCTCTGCACTCGCCGCAGCAGCGATCACTCGACCGACAATGAGGTTACGTACGTCTACAAGCAGGCGAACGGTACCGATAATAAATGGGAGAAGAAGACCGGAGACGCGTCGACCAATTCCCCGCAGACGCTGAGCGACGAAACCATGCACCGCTATATGCAGAGCGCGTATTACAGCATCGAGCCTACTGAGGGCAATACGATTACTCTCGACGGCGCATCGTTTGGCGGTTTTGGAAATAGGGCCAACCCGTTTAGGGGCGTCATCGTTGGCAACTTTGGCAGTGATAATAAAAACGCAACCATCAAGATAGAGAATAACGAGGGTTCGCTTCGCGGCCTTATTCCCTATAGTTACGGCAGCGTGGTGCGCGATCTGAATATTCGCTATGTGAACGCGTCGGCGACTATTACTTATTCTGCCAAGGATGCCGACGGCGTTCCGACGGCGTTTTTCGGTGGCGTTGTCGGCTGCATCCTTGGTGGCGATAACATTATCGATGGCGTGGTCGTTAATGGGACGACGGCCGAAAACCCTACAACGGGATTTACCGTCACGGGCGGTGGCGACAAGCCGCATCTTGTTCCCATTGGTGGCTACGTCGGTGCCATTGCGGGTGGCGGCGTGATTTTCCGCAATATGGACAAAAGCGGAAAATCTTCCTGGCGTGCTGGAACTGGTGACAAATCTCGTGGTCTGGGAAAGGGCAACTTTGATCTCTACAACAATCCCTACGTCGGTCGCGTGATTGATGGCTATGCCTTTAGCGAGGGCTGTAAGGTTGAAAACGGTAACGCTAACTACCAGATTAACGAGCTCACAAAAAAAGGAACCCCCTGTGTCACCACCACGGGCACCGACAACAAGTACCTCGGCACTAACGCCGAGGCTCCTGTGACCATGGTGAAAAACGCCCAGGGCCTTTTGGTGCTCTCGGCCATCATCAGCTCGGGTGCGGGTGCTGGCGCGGCACATACCAACTACTCCAATAATGGCGTGTTCCGCGGTTCCAAGGCTTACTGGGGCAGCGATTCGCAAGACCCGGCGATATGCGGCTACCTGTTTGGCAACAAGGAATATGGCAAGGTACGGAATGCTAACTACGCAAATGTGGGCAAGCCTGAGAGTGCTGCCGGCGATTTCGAAATCGCCAAAAACGACGACCAGAAGGCCCCCGGCAAGCAGGGGTGGCACGGCCCGCTCGACCATGATGACGATGTAAATTCGCCCTACCTGGTGGCGTCCTACGCTGCCGACTACCAAACGGGCTATGTGTGCGCGTCGAAATCGATCGGCATGAGCTTGGAGTTCAAGCAGGGCGACACCTACGATATGACCGACTACGGCACGGGGTACGTGGGCCTAAACGGCCGCTACTATTCCAATGCCTGCAATTCGAACCAGCCGGGCACCGACCGCGACCGTATTACGCCGCACGTAGCCACGATCGACGGTAACGGCGCCACCATCACGGTGGGTACCGAAGGCACCGTCTACGGCGTCGTCGAATACGCCGACGACGACTATAAGGTCTCGGGCGTGGGTGGTCTATTCAGCACCGTGATGTTCACCTCCACCAATGTGGGGCAGAGCGTCACCGCGAACGACGGCGCGCAGGTCAAAGACCTCACCTTTAGCAACTGCAACGTAGCGCTCACCTATATCGACACCAACGGCGAAGCCAAACCAGGAGAGGTGCCGAACGACCTTACCGGTGCCGGCCTTTTGGCGGGTGCAACGGCCAACTACGACGACGGCACGTGCGGCATCTACCGCAACGTGCAGATGAAGAACTGCACCGTGTCGGGCGCAAAGAGCGTAGGAGGGCTTCTTGGCAGCTCGGGCCGCGCCAGACGAACTACGAGCGAAGACAGAACCTATATGGTCGAGTTCGGGGACGGGTGGGGCCCCGCGTATCTCTATGACTGCTCATACACTGGCCTTAACGTCACGGGCGAGAAGAATGTCGGTGGCTATGTGGGTACGGTCGCCTCGGCGTGCGGTGTGTGGACAACCGCAGGCACAGGGGTGAGCGAAAGGACCGTTGGCAAAAACTCGACCATAACTGCCACAGGGACAGTGCCCTACGTGGGCGGCGTGCTCGGCTATGTCGAAAGAAGCGATATCTCGGTCAACACCAACATCGGCACCACCACAGCGGCCCAGTCGTCGTGCACGGCGGTCATCTCTGGGGTAAACGTGCTAGCCACCGGGTCGAACTCCGATGACCATATGGGCGCCGGCGGCGTGGTCGGACGCGCCCGTGGCGGCGTTATTTCTATGAGCAACGTGCGCATTGATGGCGGAAACGGCACCGAGAACGCCGTCATCGGCGATAAGGCCGGAACGAACAATAGCATCTACAATGCGGGCGGCCTGATTGGTGAGGTTACGAGTAGCGGTAGCCCCAACAAGTACTGGTTCGACGACTGCAGTGTCAAGAATGTCAGCATCGCCGGCACCGGCAAATGCTCGGGCGGGCTTATCGGCTACTTCTTCAGCAATGTGAATATAGCCTGCAACAACATCGCGATCGAGAACGCTACGATTAAGGGTAACTGGAGCGGCGGTCTGCTGGGCGCGAATAACGCGAGTAACAGCGGATCCGTCGTCATCGACGTTACCAACACAAAGGTATCCAACACCACGTTTAGCGAAAGGTCCAACGGCGGCATTATGGGCGACGGGCGCGGCCAGTTCCATCTGTTAAACGTGCTCATGGACAGCAATAGCTACAATGCGGGCAAAACCCAGGGCGTACTCTTGGGCGAGGTTGACACGGGGGATGGTAAGTACAGCCTTTCCGCAGCGGGCGTGGAAGTAAAGCCCGGTAGTGGCAAGACCACGAGCGACCTGCCGCCGATGGTTTACACGACCAATACGAATACGGCTGCTGTTAACGAGAAAACTTATATTGCCTTCGGCGACTACAACGGCACGGCTGCCGCGCCCAACGAGAACAAAACGCTTTACGGCGCAGGCGATACTGCTACCACGGCAACGAGTCCGTACGTGACCACGAGGCCCGTGAGCACGCTGGCGGTGCGTGCCTCCGACGGCGACACCACCGACCGCTACCTGTTTGGCGACGGCGCCGCCATTGACACCGCGACGACCATCCAAAGCCAAGCGGGTGCCCGCGTTCCCGGCCGCTACACCTACACCAACATCGCCGGCATCAATGATGCCGGCGCATACCAAAACACGAGCACCTATAGCGCGGACAGCTCGCGTAGCACCTATAACGCTAACAACATTACTTCGGACAAGAAGGCCAAAACTGACTTCCCCGTGCTCGTGATTCCGGGCAACGATACCACGACGGTGGAGAGCTACCTGAACATCGTGACCAATGGCGGCTTCTCCGATGCCCGCCGCCTCAACGGCAGCACCGCGCATGTGACCGCCACCGCCGAGGTCTTCTCGCTCGCCGATAACGGCACCTTCGTCAAGGACGTAGCCGCCTCGCAAGCGCCCACGCTCAAGGTGCTCAACAATGGCACGAGCTCTATGGCATTCCGCGCGAGCACCGACTGGGACAATGAGCAGGGGCGCTTCACGCTGCTTACGGTCACCTTTAGCGAGGCCGGCCAGAGCTACCGTGTACAGGTACCCATCATCGTCAAGCGCATGCTCGAGATCGACTTTACCGCCACCTACTCCGAAGGTGCGAACTTCAAGGCTGCCGACTATGCGACAAAATACGACAAGCACGTACTTGTGAGCAGCGGCGACACCATGACCGGCTACCTTACCTGGACCTATGGCAGCGCTCGGGGCAAGCCGGTCGATTACGGCTGGAACACGCTGCTCGAAGCCGGCGGCTCTATGGGTCCGCTCAACAAGAGCATTACCTTCGGTGCCACGCTGCCCGAGGGTACACAGCTCACACTCGTGGACACGGCCAACAACAGCCGCGAATATCACTACACGGTGGGCACGGGCGGCGCGACGTCAGTCAGGCTCACCGAGTTTGTGGACGCTGGCAACAAGGCTTACTACACCGAACCGTGGCTGAGCGAAATCGTGGGCGTGAAGGCCGATGAGGCCAAGGAGGACAAGGACGGCGCTTGGGTCAAGCTCGCCGATGACGAGGTCAAGGACAAGAGCCAGGCCGAACTCGCGAAGATGGCTGGCGCCAAGGTCGATGGCGCGTACTACCGCGCGCGCACTTCTTCCGACGCGACGGGCACGTTCTATACCCTCTCCGTTGATAAGGAAGAGCCCAAGAGCGAAAACTTCTACTTGGTGGTGCGCACGCCGGCGGGGTCCGTGGGCGTCAACGGCTACACCGCCACCACGGTGGACACGAGCCTCAACGAGCACATCAACTACCTGCTGCGAGGCAAGAAAGCAGCCGACGGCAAGGCTGCCGAGGATGGGCACCAGAATACGCCCTCGACCTATAGCGTGGCATCAAACTACACGCACAGCCTCGTTGACAACAAGCGTAACCTCGTCGACAACAGGGACAGCATCAGCCGGATGGAGCTCAAGGAAGCCACCTATTCGCTTTCCATGAACGTGAGCGACACCGTGACGTTTGACTCGAGCCAGCAATACACGAGCTCTGACGCGCTGTATTATCAGCTCGATTCGTCGCTTGTCACCTATCACGATGGCGTCATCGCGGGCTCGGTAGGATACCCCACGGGCACGCAGGGCACGTATGAGTTCTACGTTAAGGTGGGTGATAACTACTACACCTGGGGCGGGTCGGGTTGGAATCTGGCCGGCACGAAGGAGACCCCAGTGGTGTCGGGCCTTAGTTGGACTGCGAACGGTGGCGACATGTCACTGGTGCTTGCCGATGCTGAGGGTAATCCCATCGACATGTCGGGCCTGCGCGAGATCGCCAAGAACCATGTCAACGCCTTCACCGTTACCATGAGGGCCGCGCTCACCATGACGGAGCCTGCCTGCCAGGCGGGTATCGTGGCCTCGCAGAACAGCGGCACCGACCGCTACACCAAACCCAACTACCGCGCGTACCTTTCCACGCATGCCGACACGCTCAGCACCAGTAGCAACTCGGCATACAACGATGGCGGCGTCGGCTACTACCGTATGGATGTGGGCTCATCGACCATCGCGCTCGAGGCGTCTAAGAAATCCCAGTTGGGCATCAACATCGATGACCTCAAGTCCGCTGACGGCGAGATCGCTCTGGTGGGTACCTACGACCTGAGCAAGCTCACGGGCGCCGAGGCTAAGATCGACGCCGCAAGCACGGTGACCTACACGCTGAGCCTGGAGCAGCGGCAAGATAATGGCGGCTATGCTCCGGTCGGCGATATCTCGAACTACATTACGGTGCTCGGCAGCGATTACCTAGGCACGGGTGCGGCATCCGCCGACGGCAACAGCTATGTGTTCACCGACACCAAGACCAACGGCGCGTTCCTCACGCGCGACGGCAACAGCCTTGCCTTTAAGCATGCCTTCCGCGTTAAAGTGAATACGAATGTTGAGGGTGAGAACCAAACTTACGCAAACTACCGCTTGGTGCTTACGGCCAATATTATGACCGGCAACGTTGTCGACGACACACCGGTCAACGTTAGCAACCTTGATGGCTATTCGCACTCCGACTACGTGACGTACACGCTAGCGCGCATCAACACCGAGGGTATTCGGCACGAGACGAAAACCAACTAGCTACGCGAGGGGCGGCAACCACCCGGTTGCCGCCCTTTTTCTTGTTCGCTTGGCCTACTGCTGCCCCAGCTCTCCACCAACTTTCCAGCTTTCCACGTAACTTACCACTCAAGGTGGAAAGCTGGAAAGTTAAGTGGAAAGCTGGTAAGTTAGGTGGAAAGTTGGAAAGTTGGGAGGTTCGGCATGAATGAGGAGTGGTTGGCGCAGGTTATCCATCATCTGCGGGCAATAGGAAACGACACCCAGCAGTACGAAGTAAAAGAAGCCAAGGGCGCGCTCCCCAAAAGCATCGTCGAGACGCTTTCGGCATTTTCCAACGCGCAGGGCGGCTTTATCATCCTCGGCATTTCCGAAAAGAACGGGTGTATGCCCGTCGAGGGTTTTGATGCCCGCAAGATGCAAGACGCCCTCTCTTCTGCATGTGAAAAGCTGACGCCCGTTGTGAGGCCGGATATCCAAGTGCTCCCCTTCGAGGGTAAGCTGGTGCTTTGCGCGCGCATCAAAGAAATGCATCCACGCGATAAACCCTGCTATATTGCGGCACGCGGAATGTACGATTCGTCCTTTATCCGTACGGGCGACGGCGACCGGCGCATGACTCCCTACGAAATCGATCGCTTTATGGAGGAGCATGTTCAGCCTACATACGACGACGAGCCGGTCGAAGGTGCCACGCTCGATGACCTTGACGCCGATCTTTTGCAAGGGTTTATAAAACGCCAGCGCGAGCTACACCCTAGGCTTTTGGGCACCAGAAGCGACGATGAGATTCTCCTTGACCTGCATGTGACCAAAAGGGTGGACGACGCAATCGTGCCGACGCTTGCTGCAATTGTCGCGATGGGACGGTTTCCGCAAAAGTTCTTCCCACGTCTCAATGTGACCTTTACGGCGTACCCCGGGACCACAAAAACGCAGCGAGTAAGTGATAACAAGCGTTTTGTGGATTCTCAGACCATTTTGGGTCCGATCCCTTTCATGATTGAGGACGTGCTTGCCGCCGTTGCGAGAAACACCCGAAACGCAGCGGTTATCGAGGGCGCGTTCCGGAAAGATGTGCCCGATTATCCGCCCGTGGCGCTGCGCGAGGCGGTGGCGAACGCGCTCATGCACCGCGACTACTCTTCCGCCGCGCGCGGCTCACAAGTGCAGGTCAACTTGTATATCGACCGCGTCGAGATTCTCAATCCCGGCGGGCTGTACGGCGATGTAACGATCGATTCGCTGGGAGTTTCTGGGGTTTCGTCATCTAGAAACCAGTTCCTTTCAAATATCCTCGAGACCACGCCGTACCCAGGCGGTGGCTACGTGGTCGAAAATCGCGGCACTGGTTATCAGGAAATAGGTGAGCAGCTCGAGCGGGCAAACATGCTGCCGCCCGAACCAAAGAACTCGACGGTTTCTTTTTCGCTGACGTTCGATAAGCGAAAGATAATGCGGGCGGAACAGGTGACGTCTGTGGGGCATGTGGACGAGGCAATCTTGGATTACCTGGCAACACATTCTTCGGCTTCGGCCAAGGAGCTCACCGACGCTTCGGGTTTGAGCAGGAGCGCCGTTTCCAACCACATAAAAGGCTTGATTGGTGCGGGCAAGATTGAGGCGATGGAGCCTCCGCGCAGCCCGCGACAGCGGTATCGACTCGCGAAGTAGGGCTGTCCGTCGCCCATGCTTCGGTCTCCCAACTTCTTTCCGGCTTTCCACTTAACTTACCACTTAAGGTGGAAAGCTGGAAAGTTAAGTGGAAAGTTGGGAAGCAAGTGGAAAGCTGACATGTTAGGTGCGGACTGACGAGGGGTTAATAATTGCACAAACCATACCAGCCAAACAAAAAGATACCAATCTGGTTGGTAAAACACCGTCAATGAGCCGCGAGCCAACTAGCTGCGTAAATAAAACCTAAAGAACTGTTGCAAATGAATGGCAAATACCCAGATGCCGCCGTTGCGATTTTCAATTAACTGTTACGCGGGAATAGCAAAATGCTACTATCTAACAAGCACGTAAGAAAGCAGATTAACGGTTAAGGCTAAGAAGTGGCAGGTATGTCGGAA
>CABQKL010000019.1 GCA_902464645.1 uncultured Collinsella sp. | reverse complement strand
TATCTTGAGCTGGAGCGCTACCAGGGCGAGCCCTACCATCCCGGGGCGGTGGCGCTCAACAGTGCGAGGAACTGCCTTGCCTACCTGGCCGAGCTTCGGGGGATTGAGCGCATCGCCCTGCCGGACCTCATGTGCGACGCGGTGAGCGGGACCTGCGTGCGCGAGGGGATAGCCGTCAGGACCTTCGAGGTGGGAGAGGGGTTGGCCCTTCCCACCGACCTGGCCGTCAGTGAAGGCGAGTGGCTCTACGTCGCGGACTACTACGGCAGACTCTCCCCCTCGGAGGTCGAGCGCGCCCGGTCCGCCTCGGAGGACAGGCTCATCGTCGACGAGGTGCAGGGCTTCTTTCGCGAGCCCTGGGCCGGCGTCGACACCATATACACTTGCAGGAAGTTTTTCGGGGTGCCTGACGGCGCCTACCTCGTTACGCGCGACGGCTTGCGGCTCGGCCGGGAGCTTCCGAGGGCGTCGTCGCGTGCAAGGATGGCGCACGTCGTCGGGAGGGCGGAGGACGGCAGCGCCGAGTGGTACGGCGCTTACCGGGCCTCCGAGGAGTCCATCGACGGCGAGCCGCTTGCTGCCATGTCCGAGACCACGAGGCGCCTGATGGGCGCCATCGACTTCGCCTTCGCGAGGCGTCGCCGCGAGGAGAACTACGCCAGCCTCGACGAGGCCCTCGGTGGCCGCAACCTGCTCGCCGCCGGGTCGCCCGAGGGGCCGTACATGTACCCCCTCCTCGTGGAGGACTCCGACGGCCTCAGGGGCAGGCTCGCGGAGGCGGGCGTGTTCGTTCCCACGCTTTGGCCGAACGTCCTGGCGGAGTGCCCCGCATCGAGCTGGGCACGCAGGTACGCCCGAGACGTCCTTCCGCTCCCCGTCGACCAGAGATATAACCGTGATGACATGGAGTACGTTGCCTCCTGCGTCAAGTCCGTCCTCAGATAGAAGGGTTCATGCTATGAAGAAGATCGTCATCTTTGGAGCCACTGGAAACGTCGGCTCATATCTCACCAAGTATGCCTCCGAGTTTTTCGACCCCGCCGAGTACGAGATCGTCGCCGTGGGACGTCGCCCCGAGGCCCCGGTCTTCACCGGGATGGGCGTCGACTACTACTCGGTTGACGTCACGAGGCCGGGGGACTTCGATGCCCTTCCCACGGACGGCGTGCACGCCGTGATGCTGCTCGCCGCGCAGATTCCCTCCTACATGAGGGACTACGACGGCGGGCTGTACCTCAGCTCGATCACGATGGGCGCCTACAACGTGCTGGAGTGGTGCCGCAAGGTCGGTGCTGACAGGGTCATCTTCACCCAGACCGTGTTCGACATCTCTCTCGCCTCAGCCCCAGGCAGGATCCTTGCGCCGGACACGCCGCCGGCGTTCAGCTATACCGGCGACCACGCCATGTACGTTATCGCCAAGAACGCGGCCCTCGAGGTCATGGAGCACTATCGCCAGGAGTACGGCATCAAGAAGTTTGTGTTCCGTCTCCCCACCATCTATAGCTACAGTCCCTACCACTACTACTTCCCTAATGGCGTCAAGACCAAGCGCCCCGTCTACACGATGATCGAGCGCGCCATGGCGGGCGAGCCTCTGGAGGTCTGGGGCGACCCCGAGTACTCCAAGGACATGGTCTACGTTGACGACTTCAGCCAAGAGCTGTGCCTGGCCGCCCTGGCCGACAGGGACGGCGGCCTCTACAACATCGGCACGGGCATCCCTGTGACCCTGCGCGAGCAGGTTGAGACCATCGCAGACGTCTTCGCGCCCGCCTCGGGCCGTTCCGAGGTGGTTTACCGCCCCGAGAAGCCCTGCGGCGGCGGCTTCCTCATGGACGTCCAGAACGCAAAGGACGAGCTTGGCTACGAGCCCAGGTTCGGCTGCCGCGAGCTCTTTGAGGCCTACAAGGCCGAGATGGCCGTCGACCGGTTCGCCTCCCTGCGCATGAGACCCGAGGAGTAGGGTTGTGAAAGGCATAATCCTTGCGGGCGGCTCCGGCACGCGCCTGCACCCGATAACAAAGGCGGTCAGCAAGCAGCTGCTGCCGATATACGACAAGCCCCTGGTCTACTACCCGCTCTCGGTGCTGATGCTCGCGGGCATCCGCGAGGTGCTGGTCATATCCACGCCGCGCGACCTTCCCGCCTTCCGGGAGCTGCTCGGCGACGGCTCCGAGCTCGGCATGAGGCTCGAGTACGCGGAGCAAGCGGAGCCGCGCGGCCTCGCCGAGGCCTTCACCATCGGTCGGGACTTCCTGGCGGGCGAGCCGTGTGCGCTCGTGCTCGGCGACAACATGTTCCACGGCCAGAACCTCACGCGCGTGCTAAACCGCGCAAAGGCAAAGGTGGAGGCCGAGGGCGGCGCGGTCGTGTTCGGCTACCCGGTTAAGGACCCGCGCGCCTTCGGCGTCGTCGAGTTCGACTCCGAGCGGCGCGTCGTCGGCATCGAGGAGAAGCCCGAGCGCCCAAAGAGCAACTATGCCGTGCCGGGCCTCTACTTCTACGACGGACAGGTGGCTGACATCGCGGCGGCCGTTGAGCCGTCCGAGCGCGGCGAGCTGGAGATCACCAGCGTCAACAACGCCTACCTCGAGCGGGGCCAGCTCTCCGTCGAACTCATGGGCCGCGGCATGGCCTGGCTTGACACCGGCACGCCCCAGGGCCTGCTCAAGGCGGCCGAGTACGTGGAGGCCGTCCAGAGCCGCCAGGGCTACTTCATCGCTTGTATCGAGGAGATCGCCTACCGCCGCGGCTTCATCGACGCGTCGAGGCTTCGCGCCCTGGGGGAGTCGCTCAGGAAGACCGCCTACGGCCAGTACCTGCTGGCCGTAGCCGACGAGGATGGGAGGTAGCATGTCTGATAGCTTCGAGCCCAGGAACATCATCGTCACCGGAGGCTGCGGCTTCATCGGCAGCAACTTCGTGCACTACGTGGTGGACAACCACTCCGATGTCCACGTGACCGTGCTGGACAAGCTCACCTACGCCGGCAACCCGGCCAACATCGCCGGCCTGCGGGGGGATAGAGTCGAGCTCGTGGTTGGCGACATTTGCGACGCTAGGCTCCTGGACGAGCTCGTGCCTGGCCACGACGCCATCGTCCACTACGCCGCCGAGAGCCACAACGACAACTCCATCGCCGACCCCGAGCCGTTCCTCCGCACCAACGTGGAGGGCACCTTCCAGCTGCTCGAGGCCGTGAGGAGGTATGGGATCCGCTACCACCACGTCTCCACCGACGAGGTCTACGGCGACCTTGCCCTGGACGACCCAGCCAGGTTCACCGAGGAGACGCCGTACCACCCGAGCTCTCCGTACTCCTCCACCAAGGCCAGCTCCGACATGCTCGTGCGTGCCTGGACGCGCACCTACGGCCTGCGCACAACCATCTCCAACTGCTCTAACAACTACGGCCCCTACCAGCACGTGGAGAAGTTCATCCCGCGCCAGATTACCAACGTCATCGACGGCCAGCGCCCCAAGCTCTACGGCACGGGCGAGAACGTCCGCGACTGGATCCACACCGAGGACCACAGCTCTGCCGTCTGGGACATCCTCACGAAGGGCCGCATGGGCGAGACCTACCTCATCGGCGCCGACGGTGAGAAGGACAACATCACCGTCCTGAGGATGATCCTGGAGGCCATGGGCCGCGACCCCGACGACTTCGACTGGGTGCGCGACCGTCCGGGCCACGACCGCCGCTACGCCATCGACAGCACCAAGCTCCAGCGCGAGCTGGGGTGGAGGCCTGCTCATACCGACTTCGCTGAGGGTCTGAAGGCGACCATCGACTGGTACGTCTCGCATGAGGCCTGGTGGCGCCCCGCCAAGGAGGCTACCGAGGCCCGCTACAGGGCCCAGGGGCAGTAGAGGCGATTCGTCTCTCTAACCTGGAATTCTCTGCTCAGAATTGGAATTGGATTTTACCATGTCGCAAAGTAATGATGTTCAGGTCAGCGTCCTGATGATCTGCTACAACCACGAGAGGTATCTCTCTCAAGCGATTGAGTCTGTCCTCTCTCAGCAGACTTCATTTCCGTTTGAAATTTTAATTTATGACGATAAGTCGACGGACGCATCTCGAGATTTGATTTCTCGATATCAGGAACAACATCCAGACATCATTAAGTGTATTTTCCCAGGTGAAAATCAGTTTTCAAAGGGGAAGTCGCCTTTGTGTGACTTTCTGGTTCCTGCCGCAACTGGAAAGTACATTGCCGAGCTTGAGTGTGACGACGCGTGGATTGGCACGGACAAACTTCAAACGCAATTTGACTACATGGAGTCTCACGCCGGGGTCGCTTTGTGTGCTCACTCGGCAGAGCTTTACAACGACACCACGGGCAAAATTGATGGCATTGCCAGCGACTGTGCCGAAGTGATGACTTTTTCAACGCAAGACCTCATAATGCGTGGCGGAGCCGCACTGCCGACATGTGGCTATTTTTCCAGAACGACCGATATGAAGAATTACTTGCAGTGGCGGCCTAGCAATTGCCCTGTAGGTGATTGGCCCATGATGCTTTATCTCTCAACATGCGGTTCCGTCGTCTGCCTTCCTGAGGTTTTGGGGTTGTATCGTGTTGCTGTTGCCTCCTCATGGACTGGCAGGCGTTCGGCAAATGCGGTTGCAACTGCTAAGTTCGATAAGAGAATGCTAGGAATGATCGATGAGCTGATTTCAAAAATGCCCTCGGAGTTCCATGCTTCTTTGAGGGCAAAGCAGGCTGAATTCTTTTTTGATCTTGCTTTCCGAGCGGATGTCAGCGTTAAGAAATTGGAAGAAGAACTCGATTACCGCCTGGAAGTATCCTCTGCGCAATTGCTCAACTTACGTATCAAGCTGTTCGTCAAGCGCATTGCTAATGTGTTAGGCTTGATGCCCCTGATTGAGCGAAAGATGATACTTAGAGCCTCAAAATAATCAATCGGACTGCCTTGGTGCGTACTGTTCAGAGTTGCACCAAGGCAGTTTAAATTGGTACGTAACCTCAAGAGGCGTCTAAGATTTTGATGAGCTTTTTTGCGGTTGCCACCCATGAGAAGCAATGCTCAATATGAAGCGCCGCGTTATCGCCGCACGTCGTGGCCGCACCGCAATCGTTACAGTAAGCAAGGATCGCCTTTGCGATCTCATCCTCGCTTACTACGCTAAGCACGGTGCCGTACTCCTTGGACGGAACGACCTCTCTTGCTCCGGCACAATCCGAGACGACAATCGCACAATGCTGGGCTGCCGCCTCCAGAAGAACCGTTGGAAGCCCCTCTGGATACTCAGTGGGAAGGCAAAAACAGTCAGAGTCTCTCAGTAGTCCCGACAGCTCCTGCTTTGACAGACGCCCCATATAATGAAGCCATGTCTTATGGTTTTCAAAGAGTCTGTCCTCAAGAGGGCCACTTCCCGCGACTGCAAGATGGACGCATGCTCCCGCGGCGTTGAGGGAGGATACTGCCCCCAGAAGTTTGGGCAGGCCCTTTTCGGGGATCAATCTTCCGGCATATGTGACAAGAAATTCGTTGTCGGTCAGCGATAGGAGCTCTCTGTAGCTGTCCGGTTTGGCCGTGCTCCTATATTCAGCGCAGTCGATTGAGTTCGGTATAACAGCTTGGGCATCAAAGCCTATGCTCTTAAGCCAAGATAGCCCTCGCTCTGAAACTGAGCAGCCGATAGGCCTTTTGGACCTAATCAGACGATTGTTGATTGCCTCATAAGTACGCATCGCGAGTCCCAGAGGAGACTTTTCGTTAGAAATTGGACCCGAACTGTGATCGATTAGAACGGGTCTCAGGTTGTGGGCGCTTGCGATGCGACATCCCAGAAGACAAATCGGATAGTATCGCGTGTTGATGACAATGCCATCAAATGGAGCCTCTGTAAGCTCTTTAATCTGCTTGAAAGTGGCCTTCGAAGGAATCATTAGAGGAAAACGGTCGCCCATGGTTGATTTCGAAGGAATTCCAATAACCGTTACCTCTCCATCTGAGACCCGGAAGAGTCCTTCGGTTGAGGATGTCACCACAGTTACTTTGATGTTTTGTGTTGTCAACTGTGTTGCAAGGTTATGAGTAAACTGTTCAACTCCGCCAAGGTGTGGTGGGTAAAAGGCGGAAAATATAGCTATGTGGTCGAGCACCTTATTCGTTCCTTATCTAAATGAGGGCAATAAGATAGAAGAGGAAGCGAGCCATATGAATTTTCTCAAGAAGAATTACCACTCCGACTCCAAGTCGGATTTTTGTTCTTTGGCCCTTAGGCTTCAACAGTCCAACGTATTGGTTGGATAGGTAGTTGGGGAACTTTGACTCTGCGTCTGCCTTTGCAAAAGCGTACTTCTCTTTCATAAGGGAAATGCCGCATCCATGATTGAACGAAATGAGGGCATTAATCATATTGGCGAGATAGGTGTACTCGATAACGTCCTGTCTGTCCTGGGGGATGCTGCTCAGCTCATGGTTTTTGAGGAAGGTGTCAAAGAGCTCGGCCATAATTCTCTCGTGGTTCTTTTTGTAGTTCATTGAACCAGTGATTGAGCCGGGGTTCAGCACGTAATAGTAGCCCGCGTATTGAATTACTTTAGTTTTAGCGTTGCAATAAAATGCTGATAGACTGAAGTAGATGTCTTCACCGCATTTGATTGATGTGAAGTGCAGGTCATTCTCCGATATGAAAGACCGCCGGTATAGTTTTGCACAAGCGATGGCATAGGTGGTGGAGCTCCAGACCGTATCGCTTAGGTAATGTTCGGTCAGCTTGCCGTCGATGTCTCGAATATACCCTCCAACCACAATGTCGTAGTCGCCGTCTTTTGTAGCATCGAGATAGTGCTGCAGGTAATCGGGCTTGATGTAGTCGTCGCTATCGATGAACATGACGAATTCGCCACAAGCAACTCCAAGGGCCTTCTCTCTTGAAAGGCCCAGGCCAAGATTGACTTCGTTAGTGATTACCTTAATGCGGTCCGAATGCTTTGAAACATACTCGCTCAGTATCGTTGAGCTGTTATCCGGACTGCAATCATTTACGCAAATGATTTCGTAATCGTCGTACGTCTGAGCAAGTATGCTGTCGAGGCATCGCGCAAGATACTGCTCGACATTGTATACAGGAACGATGACCGAAACCTTCATGTTTTATAACCTCTGATGGGTGCGGGAATAACTTACTATGAAATATTTTCCCGGTTTTATTATCCAAATGCAACTTTATCGAAAGGAGGTAATTAGTGATTTTGTTTGATAAGGTTGACATTTTTGTTTTGAGGCCACTTAGATGAAGGTAACCTCACGTTGATATCTTTGTCTCCGCATTTGCGGTAAGAAGAAATACCTTCTTTTCAGCAGATCGCTCAAGTCCGTTTAGCATGGCAATGCAGTTGTCTTCATTTCGATTAGCGAGAGATTTTGTGGGGTTGGCTCAGGATTGTATTTCGTAAATTGTTTTAACCCAACAATTGGGGTTGTTGCTTTACGGTTGATTTCCAATCTCGGCCGAGCACATTGAGCAAATAGGCCATTCCCGCAGTTAGCCGAGCGCCCCTGCGGCCCCTCCTGAACTGCCTCCCATTTCTTGGACACGAAAAATGGGAGGCTTCAAACCGGACCTTGAAGGTCCAACTTTTTGTCCGCAGTCCCTATTTCACGCCTTTTGTTCCGAAGTATGCACCGGAGGATACGAAAGCTGAATTCAAAAAGAATGGATTCGAACAAGACTACCTTGGTTATTCCCATGAAAGAGAACGGCGTCTGCTAGAGAATCTTGAGTTTGACTACGCCGATATTTCATTCTTGGTTGTAGATAAGGCTGAGGAGATTGAAGAGATAGTCGAGGTAACAAATGGAGGCGTTTCTACAAATTTGATTTTGCCGATGTCCACTTACAAAATGATTGAATCGTTATGGCCAGTTCATAAAATAGTTACGACATTATAGTTTCGCTAGCAACCTATTTATTGAGTTTTTAGTTTTCTGTCTAATGTTATAGCGTGAATTTGTTTTTCCGTCAGGCACCGGCTTGGATTCGACTCATTACTCGTTGTGGACACACACCTGGGTTTGCCCGTTTAAGTATTCGCCTTACTTCTGCTGCCTGTTCTTTGTTCGGATGCTTGGCGTCTTCTTGGCAGGATGTTAAATTCGGCTAATGTGCATATTCGTTGATTGCGTACGCTAATATGTTGGGGATATTAATTACAGCGAGAATGGATTTGCGTGTCCTATTGTCCAAAAACCCTTGTTGCCATTCCGGCATATAATGAGGAAGAGTGCATAGAAAACACCATAATCGAGCTTAGGCAAGTCGCGCCTAGGTTTGATTTTGTAGTTATTAATGACGGATCTCATGACCGCACGCTTTCTATCTGCGAGAATATCGGCTGCAATATTATTAACATGCCAATTAACTGTGGTCTTACAGTTGGATTTCAGACCGCGGCTCGATATGCTGTCGATCATGGATATGACTATATGGTTCAGTTTGATGCTGACGGGCAACATCGTCCTGAGTATTTGGATGCTCTTGTTGAGAAAGCGGTAAAGACTGGTTCAGATATCGTCATCGGTTCTAGGTTTCTGACTGTCCGCAAAGATAAATCGATGCGCATGGTTGGTTCACGCATGATCACTGTATTGATTAAGATGCTGACTGGTCATCGCATTAGTGATCCCACATCTGGCTTCAGACTGTTTGGCCGTCCTGTACTCGAAAGATACTATTACGACAACACTCTTAATCCCGAGCCAGAGTCACTTGCTTTGTTTTTAAAACAAGGATACTCGGTCTCCGAAGTTCAGGTCTCGATGCGTGAACGCCAAGGTGGAGAGAGCTACTTAAATCCGGTTAAATCTATGCAGTATATGCTCCGGGTATTCGTAACGCTTCTTATTGTTCAGTGGTTTAGGTGATCGTTATGTCTATATCACTTCGCGTGTTGCTAATTGTCAGCGCTGCCGTTGTTTTGTTATTTGTAGTCCGAAAGCTTAAGATGTCCCAGATGCAAGCTCTGGATTCGCTATTCTGGCTGTTGTTTAGCTTGAGCTTTGTGATTCTCGGCATTTTTCCTGAAATAGCAATCGCTTGTTCAGCCCTTTTTGGTTTTGTTTCGCCTTCGAACTTAGTTTTTTTGTACGTGATTGCCGTTCTCGTTGTGCGGGATTTCTGCAATTCACTGCGCTTGGCCAAGTTGGAGGAACGGTTAAACTCTCTTGTTCAGGCGGTTGCTTTAGATAAATAGCATTTGCTGTTTGATATTGGAGCGTTCGTTACCATGCTGCCTGTTTTGTTATGTTAATTTGACGGGGCGTAGACTGCGTTCACGCTAGTAATTTCGGCTGTTCGCGCCCTCGTACGTCATGCGTGCTTCGATAGATGGGATTCAATTGGCATCAAGTATTTCGAATAAAGAAATTAAGCACAGGATTGAGTTTATTGACGTTGCCAAGGCACTTGCAATTATCGCGGTCATCGCAGGCCATACTGCGATTCGCTTTTTGGGCTTAGGCACCGGAGCACAGTTCATATTCGCTTCGGCGTTTACTTTTCATCTACCAGTCTTTTTCGTAACGAGTGGTTATTTCTTACATGTCGATAGACGTTATGATCTTGCAAAGGAGGTCAGGGCGTTGATCATTCCTTATGCGGTTTCTTCAATTCTCATAATCGCTTTTATGTGCGCATCAAACCTCTTTCTGCATGATATGGGATCAACGAAGCAACTCTTCAAGGATTGGCTCTCTGCTAGTGTGTATGGCGCGGGCGATGTCCCCTCGGCTGAACTTGCAGTTTGGCCTTTGCGTGTGCGTATCGGTGGAACATGGTTTCTTCTTGCGTTATTCTGGGCGAGAATGATTGCGATCAAACTGTTTAAGACAAAACGACCGATATTGCTTTCCATCCTGTGTTTCTTTTTGGGACTACTTTCTGCTCACGTAGTCTTCCTTCCTTTCGATATTCAAAGTGGATTGTGCGCCGTTCCCTTTGTAATGTTGGGAACTTATGCAAATAAACGTGGCTGGTTTACGGAGAAAATCGGTGCTGAATTCGTAATTCCTGCGTTGTTTGTTGCTTGGCTCTGGGCTGTTGTTGGTTTTAATGGATTTTCGATGGCCATGTGTGATTACGGAAGGTCAGTTGTTGATTTTGTTCGCAATATCGCTGGTGCAATCGCAAGCTCTCTGTGCCTCGTTTTGTTTTTGGCGTTGATCGAACAGGGAGGGCATAATTCCTCAAAATTATGGAAAACTCTTAGCCGGTTAGGTTCTCTTACGCTGTATGTACTGATGGTTCATGTTGCAGAAGATGACATATTAAGATGGGGGCAAATCGTAGAAACGGTTGGCGCTCGTGGCCAAGGGCTGGCGTGGCTTGGTGTGCTTGTTGTTCGAATACTTGCTGACGTCTGCATCGCGTTGTTAGTGCAACGTTTGATACGGTTTCTGATGTCTAAAGCTCAAGCTGCTAAATAGCCGGTACTATCATGAATCTGTTGTCGATTGGTCGACACGGTTCCGACTCCGTGCGATTCCCAGATTCCCTATTCGACCTTCATGCCGTCCATTTTCTCTGGCTTCTGTCCTATAACAGAATCGTGTACAGCGCGGTCTGGGTTGCATGGGCGATGCAAAGATGAGATGGCGCTGCGAGATCGGCCGCTAGCAATAAAAGGCACAGAGTCCAATGTCGGTCCCGGTGCCCAAGTGTAATAACAACGGTGCTGTTTCGCGATATTCGGCAGTGTTCAGGCGATTGAATGCTCAGCATAGGCTATTAAAAATCAATCTTATATAGCTTCATATCGTCTTTTGCTAAGACAAGGCTAAAACCGGGTGTATTTTCGTTAATCGATGTTATGCCGCTCCAATCATTTTCGTTATAACCTATAAAGAATCTTTCTGGTTCATCTTTAGAATCTCCGTCATCAAGCATCAGAACATATTCAATATGGTCATTCTTAAGTGCATCTCTGATTTGCTGGCAGTTCAGATAATTTGACAACTGTTTTCTGTAGAGCCAGCTATGTTCTGTCTCCGAAGTACTCTTTGCGCCGCTGACGTGTGGATCTCGATAATATATATTCAGATCTTGAATGTCATAAGCAAAGCAGCTTCCATCAAATGGAATGTTGATGACTTTTGTTTCAGGTTTAATGAGCTTGTCAGCTTTCTCAACAAAGTCTACTTCATCAGATGAATAAACACTTGGGGACTTTTTGTCAAACTTGTAATCAAGAAGCCTCGTGTAGTCTTGAAAAGTTGTTGGATAGCCCAGGTAATTATCAACGAAAAACGGGAAGCAGACTACCAGGATAATCAAAACCGATACGCTCAGTTTTATTATTGGCGTTCCTATGGTTTTTATGCTATGCCAATCCGATACCTTATTTTCCAATAATGAAAATAATGAAGCTAGTCCAATGCAGATTAAGGGCATAGCGGCTAAAGATGTGCAGGCCGCAATCCTATTATGATCGCAGTACCAAAAACCACAAAGATATTGTTTTACTACTCCATCACTGCTTACTGCAACAATAAACATGAATGCGGTAAGCAGATAAGACGCAACTATCCAGCGAAATTCTTTTCTTCGCATTATGCATACTATTCCGATGCAGAGCAGAATTAGCAAAATTGGATCTCTAGAATCTCGGGTAAACCCAAAAAATAAAAGGGAAATGACCGCCTTGTGTAAGGTCTGATTTGCTGGCCATTTGTAGTTTACAACGCCTTGAAATGCTGGAAGCAGAAAACAGATGGTCCATATGGCTATGACGCAGACAAGGAAGCCAAGCGTGGCAAATACTGGAATGAACTTCCCCTTTTTAGTAGCTCTTACTTTACTAAATAGGGTGTCAGACAATAATCCAATACTAAGTACACCAAGGGTAAAGAGTCCATTTGGGTGTGATCCGCATACTGCAATTATCGTCAGCAAAAACAAAAGAACTTGAGACAAATCCAGTTTATTTTCTTTAATTGCATTGCAGATTTCAATCTCCACTGAGAGCGCTGCGGGAATTAGGGAAAGTGACAATAAATTGGGGTATAACGGACCCCATACAATGAACCTCCATGGAAATCCCACGATTAAAAGGCAGCCAACGACGCCAGCGATTGTTAAGTTTCTATTGTTGGGTTCAATTGCTCTGAACAGCGCATAACAACCCGACGTATATACCATTGCGATAATCACTGCAGCTGTTATATTTTCAGCAGCCTGGACAGTTACGCCTGAAGTAAGAATCGAAAGTGCTGCGAGTAAATGGAATATAGAAGGGTAAAAGACACCTGCAGTATTTATATCCGGGCTGACTGAGGTATCAAAATAAGCGCTTGTGGATAAGACTGATAAGATTTTACTCGATGCCATGTTCTTAATTATGGCTAAATGAGTCGCATTGTCATTGTCTGGTTGAAATGCGTCAAGGCCATGCTGGTGCTTAAATAGAACTAAGAGAACCAATAGAATACCAATAAGCACGTAAAGACTCAGAATGAGAATTTGATCTGCTTTGTTGTTAGAGGAATCGTATCTATGTTTTATGAGCGAATAGATTACAAGCAAAGCGGCCGTTGGAATTAGGAGCATCGATATGATGCCTGCATTAATACTGAGTATATGAAGAACTACTCCTAAAGTTAGGAGAATGCAGCAACTAACAGGAGGTGCTATCGCTATCGATTTTACATTGTCGTATCCGAGGCATTTGGTTAATAAATAGCCAGGTGCGAATATGGAAAAAGTGATTGTAATAAAAGCAATAGCGATAGCCACGAAAGTCCAATCAGCTAGAGGATCAGCATAATTGACAGATCTAGATTCCTAGATATCTTTTCCAAAACTCGTCTGATGTGACGATTGGTCTGCTATTAGAGTAAGCTTCAGCGAGTTCTTTCTCACATTTCTTATATTGTTTAACATCGGCTTTGTAGCGCTTAAGAAGTTTGGCGTACTTCTCGGCGTCTTTTGTCCTTATGCATCCCATTCGGTTGTACCAGTCAATAACGATAAGGTACTTTTTCCCCCGGATTGCTCCGGCGGGATATTCCCAACCGTGTACAGGTATGACTGCAAATCCAGAACCATCTCCGGTTAGTATCCTTTGTTTATTATCGGTAATAAAATCAATCAGTCTTTGCGAAATCGATCGTGGCTTGTCTCCCGCAATCAATTGTCTATCAATATCATCAATGGAAAAGTCTTCAATTCCAATCTCGCGAGCTTGTCTCTCTAGCTCGCTGAAGGGAACCATTGCTTCCTTCTTCTTGTTTGCTTCCATGAACGTTTTCTCGGCAATTCCGATTTCGCTATAGAAATCGGGTCCTTTCATGAAGTCCTCGAATGCATCAAGAACTAAGCTGGCATTTTTATAACCATACTTTTTAAGCTCGAGTCGAACGTTGTTTTTTAATTCGTACATAAAGTCTGAGTTCGATCCGAACCCAGTCGTGTATTTTGCAATGAGGGTATTCCTCGTTGTTTGGTAGCGCTCAACTGCCGCGTTGTATCTAACATGGAAACTTTCATGCCAGATGCAGATGCTGTTCATCGTCATAAAGGGTTTATTGCATCGAACGCCGTACTCTGCATCGTCACATCTAACAAAGTAGGGAAGTGGCAATCCGTTCTCTTCAATTGTGCTTATCGGTATACAGCAGTACCACCATGCCGCGTAACGGGCGTTGGTCTCTCGAATGTTTTTAGGGATTCTAAACGTCTCGTTATAAACAATGTCTTCAAAACGGGATAGGTATAAGGGCTGTTTTGCGGGGGAGAAAGAGCCGAGGGGAGTCATATAGCCAGTGTCTTCCCACTGTTGATCTGCAATGCCGTAATTAAGCATCGCGCCGCTAATCATCGCTTCGGAATAGTCTTTGTTCACTATCCTTAGCAGGTTATAAGTTCTCTTGATGCTCTCCGGAGATACGGCCACGTCGTCGTCCATAAGTAGAACGTGAGTTGCTTTCGGTTTCTGCTCCTTGGCAAGAATCATTCCGTAAGTGAAGCCGCCTGCGCCACCAACGTTCTGGTTTGGATGAATGTGGACGTGTTCGTTTTCCAAGGCTGATGAATCGAGCGTTCTGCCATTATCTATTACGTGCATATTAAAGTGGTCGGCGATTGGATCAGCGCTATCAAGAATCTCCGACTTTACTAAGTCGATATTTGATGTGATGTACTTCTCTTTCTTAAATGTCGTAGTCGCTAAGACAAGCTCAATTTCTTTTAGCGGTTGATCGGTCGAGACCGAGTAATAGCTGTTTTTAATTTGTACAGGACCCGTGGTGCGAATGATAAACCCGACCAGTATCGTATCTTTATTCGTCGTTAATTCGATATCTAGGGCGGTAAAGGAGTCGGATTTCTCTACGGTTCTTTTTGTTGCATCAAGAACAATCGGACTAGATGAGAATCTATCAGAGGTCGTTTGCACTACCTCGCACGAAGCACCCTTAAGTTCGAGGTGCAAATAATACTTTTGCGCGTTTGTATAAGTATTGAGTTTATTAATCGAAAGCGCGTTGAAATAAGTGCTGAAGTCATATTCGCCTTCTCCGTGGAGCTCCCAGGCATCACTATCGGGAAGAAAGACAACGGGTTCAGTTGAACGACAATACAAAGAGGGATAATTGACCGCGCGTGCGTTGTGCTCCAAGAGTACATTCGCGAACTTCATCAGGGGCATTTAAATCTCCATTTCTTGTAAATAATCTTGATTCATTATATAGACATACGCGATGTTTCACATTATCCATAAGGTGTTGAAGATGCCTGCAGAGGTGTGCGACTTACAGTCAATTTAGGCGATAATGTGATTGCTTGTATCTTCTTGAAGGTAAGTATGGGAGTTTATTTTGAAACTTAATTATAAGTTAGCCAACATAGTGCGCTGCGTTGATGACCACGCGATTTCCCACTCGGAGCTCTATTATCGGGTTGAACGCGGCGGCATTGTGCGCACCCTTCCGGGGGGCTGCTTGCAGATAGATGGAACCGTTGACTTTATGACGTATGTCAACGGATTATCCGCTTTGAAATGGAGACAATACGCGCAGCTCGATGAGGTCTGTCTGAATTTGGTTCTTGATGGATCGGGGCTTGTGCGCATTTATGGCGTAGAACATGGGTCACTCGATCCAGTACAAATTAAACAGGCCCCTTTTTCTACTGAGAATGGACCGAGTTCGTTGGCCATTAGTGTCTGTTTGGAGAATTTTGACCTTATTGGATTCTCTATATCCTCCGTGGAATCGACTACCGCGACTTTGGTTAAGGGCTGTTATACCGCAACTGTGGATGAGGACGAGGTAAATCGTGTTGACCTCGCTTTGTCTACGACAACGTTTAAAAATGAGAAATATATCATTCCCAACATCGATCTCGTTAAAACCGGCATCTCAAAAGAGGACGGCCCAATCCACGACCACTTCCACATGTTTGTTGTTGATAATGGGCAGACCCTCGATTCCGCGGCGCTATCTGACGAGTTGGTTACCGTACTCCCGAATCCCAACACGGGTGGTTCGGGAGGTTTTGCACGTGGAATGATGGCGGCTACCGAAACTCCTGGTCAGTTCACCCATATCATTTTGATGGATGACGATGTCTCTATCATGCCCGAGAGTTTGATCCGCACGTTCAATCTCCTCTCTCTTGCTAAGGGTAAATATAAGGATGCCTTTATTAACGGTGCCATGCTTTCGATGGAAGATCCCACCCGCCAGTTCGAGGATGTTTCATATGTGGCTTCTTCTGGCGCCTATCGTCGCGTAAAAGAGGATCTGAATGTTGGCAAGCTGTCCGATATCCTCGAAAACGAACGTACAAACGTCGAGGTTGACCAGGCTTACGGAGCCTGGTGGTATAGCTGCATTCCGGTGAAGGCTATCGAAAAGAACGGTCTTCCCATGCCTTTCTTTATTCGCTGCGACGACGTTGAGTTTGGCATGCGCAATAAGCCTGTCTACATGACCATGAATTGCATTTGCGTGTGGCATGCGAGCTTTGAGGGGCGTTTCCGCGCTTCGGTTGATTGCTACCAGTACTTCCGTAACTTCTTTGCCATGATTGCTCTCGATGATTGTGCTGATGAGAAGATGTTTGTCCTTCGTATTCAGCGAGGGGTACGTCAGAACTTGCGCGATATGGACTATCAGGCTGCCGAGTTTATTCTCGATGGCTTTGAGGATTATCTGCGTGGCCCTGAGTATCTCCAGAAGCTTGATGGTGCCGCGACGATGATCGGCAAGGGTAAGTTAAACGAAAGGCTGATTCCTGTTTCCCAAATGGATCCAAAGCTTCTTCGTAATGCTGGGGTTACGGAGCAAGTGCTCGCTAATGTTAATCTGGAATCCCATCCTTCGAAGTTTATGAAGTACTGGAGATCTATTCCTTACGACAAGCACTATCTTCCCGATGCGCTGTTGCGCGGTAAGCCTGGCTATGCAGTTAAGAATGGCAGCTGTACGCTTGAAGGCAATTCGACGCGTTGCAAGACGCTGGTCTTTCTTGATCCGACCCGCGAGAAGGGATCGGTCCGCACGATGGATCGAGCGCGGTTCAAGAGTATTCGTAGCCGTGAGCACGAATTGATGGCGCGATATCGTAAAGAAGGCAAGAGCGTCAGGGGTGCATGGAAAGATGCTATGCCTTATATGACTTCGCGAGAGTTCTGGGAACAGTATTTAGGTCTTAAATAAGAAGAGGTCCGGCTTAAGTCCGGACCTCTTCTTATTTTGAGTAGGTTTTATAGGCTTGTAGCTCCCATTGCTTTCGTTCAACCTTTGCAACCGAGTCGAGAATGAGCCCCGTTGCCAGGCTCAGGCCGCACAGAAACATGAATGAGGCTGCCAGCATTGCGGTGGGGAAGCGAGGGACTAATCCGGTCTGGAAGTACTCTGCGACGATTGGTATACCGAGAGCGAGCCCTATGATGGCAAAGATGAGTGCAATTAGGCTAAAGAACTTGAGCGGACGATAGTCCTTAAAGAGTGTTCCGATCATTGCGATGACTTTGATACCGTCGCTGACTGTATTGAGCTTGGACTCGGAGCCGGCCGGGCGATCGCGGTACTCCACCGGTACGTCTTGAATGCGCCAGCGGTGATCGACGGCGTGGATGGAGAGCTCGGTTTCAATCTGGAAGCCCTCACTCAAAACGGGGAAGGTCTTGACGAAGGGTTTGCTCATGGCTCGATAGCCGGTCATCACGTCGTCAAAGCTGTAACCGTAAATCCACTTGATCATGGCGCGAACAAGATTGTTGCCAAAGCCGTGGAAGGCTCGCTTATTCTCTTCGGCATAGGTGCCATTAGAGAGACGATCGCCGACGGTCATGTCTGTCTCGCCATTAAGGATGGGCTCACAGAGCGATTTGGCGGCTTCGGCGGGGTACGTATCGTCGCCGTCAACCATCAAGTAACACTCGGCATCGATATCTCGGAACATTTGGCGACATACGTTACCTTTGCCCTGCCTGGGCTCGTGGCGCACCGTAGCCCCGTGGTGCTTGGCGATTTGCGTAGTGTCGTCGGACGAGTTGTTGTCGTAAACGTAGACTATTGCACCGGGTAGCTCTCGATGGAAATCGTCGACAACTTTGCCAATCGTCAGCGCTTCGTTGTAGCAAGGGATTATGACGGCGGTATTCGAATAGTCCATGTAGGACCTCCTTTAATGACTCAGCTGGTCGAAAGTATACCTATCGCTCGTCCCTTTGCTTAGATATGGGTTAGTTCTCCAGATTTGTTGCGGTGGATTATCGTCAACGTGGGAGGGCTATACTTTCCAATGTTATGTTTTACGAGACAAGGAGATGGTCCGTGGCTGACAATGTAGAGAGTCAGAAAGCGGTGGCTAAACCGGCCTCTCACGCTAAAAATGATTTTGAAAAAGACAAGTTCATTCTTAAGCAGCTTGTCACCAAAGATTTTAAGATTAAATACCGTCGTAGTGTTTTGGGCGTGGCATGGTCAGTGCTTAACCCGCTGCTGATGATGGTTGTTATGTCGATCGTGTTTTCTACGATTTTTGGCCAGAGCCGCAATGGATCAATTACGCCCGAAATGTATCCGTTGTATCTGATTGTCGGTAACATTACGTTCTCCGTCATGTCCGAGTCGACGAACCAGGCGCTCATGTCCATCATTTGGGCGTCTTCTTTGCTCAAGAAGGTTAAGGTTCATCGCTGGGTATTCCCGGTGCAGAAGGTGCTGTTCTCTCTTGTCAACTTTTCCTTCTCTTTGGTCGCTGTGGCTTTGGTTATGGTTTGGTTCCGTGTTGTCCCTACCTGGCATTTAATTCTGCTGCCGGTTTGCTTGCTGTTGCTCATGTGCTTCTGCATGGGCTTGGGCATGATGCTGTCGGCGCTGGCGGTCTTTTTCCGGGATGTTATGCATCTGTGGACTGTTGTTATCACGGCCTGGATGTATCTGACGCCTATTTTCTGGACGACCGATTACATTAGCCAAATGGCACATTGGATCCAGGTGCTTGTGGTTGTGAATCCCATGTACAACTACCTTCAGTTTATGCGTGATATCTTCCTGTTTAATACCGTGCCTTCTGCGCTTACCTTTGGGCTGTGTGTTGTTTGGGCTGTTATTGCTCTTGCTATTGGCTACACCGTGTTTCATAAGACTGAGCACAAGTTTATTCTCTACATCTAAGGAGTGCTGTTCATGACTGAATCTGCTATTGATTACAGCAAGCAGCCCCTTGCTGTTGAGGTCAAAGACGTCACCATGATCTTTAATATGGCGTCTGAGTCGCTTACAAACCTCAAGGAGTACTTTATTAAGCTCGCAAAGCACGAGCTGTTCTTTGAAGAATTCCGTGCGCTTAAGCACATTTCGTTTGATGTGCATCGCGGCGAGGTCGTTGGCCTTGTTGGTACTAACGGTTCCGGCAAGTCTACGATGCTCAAGATCATCGCTGGCGTTTTGGAGCCCAGCGAAGGCGAGGTTAAGGTCCACGGCAATATTGCACCGCTGATTGAGCTTGGCGCCGGTTTCGATCCCGAGCTTACCGCTCGAGAGAATATTTACCTTAACGGTGCGCTGCTTGGATACACCAAGGAGTTTATCGACGCTAGTTTTGACGAGATCATTGAGTTCGCTGAGCTTAAAGACTTCGTCGACATGCCCCTGAAGAATTTCTCCTCGGGTATGGTTGCGCGTATTGCCTTTGCTATTGCTACGATTACCGAGCCGGATATTTTGATCGTTGATGAGACGCTTTCTGTTGGTGATGTCTTTTTCCAGCAGAAGTGCGAGCGCCGTATTCAGCATTTTATTGAGAGCGGTGACGTCACGGTCTTGTTCGTTTCTCATTCCATGGAGCAGGTTGAGCGCATTTGCCAGCGTGCTGTTTGGATCGAGAAGGGCGACCTGCGTATGGATGGTCCCGTGGATGAGGTCTGCAAGGCGTACCACGACCAGTTCAAGTAGGCTATAATTTAATAGCCGTGCGAACTTGCACTCGCTTGGATGCCCGGCTTTATGCTCCATTAGCTCAGTTGGATAGAGCAGGGGACTTCTAATCCCAAGGTCGACGGTTCGAATCCGCCATGGAGCACCATATGAGTTTTAGAGACCCGGTTATTGTGCCGGGTCTTTGCTTTTTGGGACGTGTGCGCGTGCAATGCTCCCTCAACAATAAGTCCGGTGCAAAGATGCTGCACCGGACTTTCTACATCCCAGAATGGCTATCAGCCTTTGGCTGTTGGGCTCTTACGCCTCCGTGGGCTCCACGCTCAGCTCGTTGCGGACGAGCTCGAAGGCGGCGGCGATGGCCTTGTCCATGTCGTAGTACTTGTAGCCGCCCAGGCGACCGGCGAAGATCACGTCGCCCTCCTGTGCTGCCAGCTCCTCATACTGCTTGTAGAGGGCCTCGTTCTTGGCGTCGTTGATGGGGTAGTAGGGCTCGTCGCCGGGCTTCCAGTCCGCCGGGTACTCGCGCGTGATGACGGTCTTGTCCTGCGTGCCGAACTCAAAGTGCTTGTGCTCGATGATTCGGGTGTAAGGGATCTCGCGCTCGGTATAGTTGACCACGGCCACGCCCTGGTGGTCCTGCTCGTCGAGCGCCTCGGTCTCAAAGCGCAGGCTGCGGTACTCGAGCGTGCCCAGCTTAAAGTCGTAGAACGCGTCGATGGGGCCGCAGTAGATCGTTTTGGCGGCGATATCGGGCTCGGCGGCGATCAGCTCCTTGTACTCCACGCCGCTGCGCACCTCGATCCCCTCGAGCATGTTGGCGACCATTTTGGTGTAGCCGCCCATGGGGATGCCCTGGTAGCGGTCGTTGAAGTAGTTGTTGTCGTAGGTAAAGCGGCAGGGGAGGCGCTTGATGATGCTCGCGGGCAGGTCCTTGCAATCACGGCCCCACTGCTTCTCGGTGTAGCCCTTCACGAGCGTCTCGAAGATGTCGCGGCCGACGAGCGACAGCGCCTGCTCCTCGAGGTTCTGCGGCTCGCCGATTTTCTCGGCGGCCACCTGCTCGGCGATCTTGGCCTTGGCGTCTGCCGGCGTGACGACGCCCGGCCACATCTTGGCGAAGGTGTTCATGTTGAAGGGCATGTTGTACATGTTGCCGTGGAAGTTGGCGACCGGCGAGTTGACGTAGTTGTTGAACTCGGCGAAGCGGTTGACGTAGTCCCAGACGTCCTTCATGGAGGTGTGGAAGATGTGCGCGCCGTAGCGGTGGACCTGGATGCCCTCGACGGCCTCGGTGTAGATGTTGCCGGCGATGTGATCGCGGCGATCGATGACCAGGACCGACTTGCCGGCGCGCTTGGCGGCATTGGCAAAGACGGCGCCCGAAAGGCCGGCACCGACGACGAGATAATCGTACTGGGACATGGATATGCTCCTTTGTATGTCAATCGAACAGTTACAAATGATTCAGGGCAAACGCCACTGGCTCATTTGTCTTAAAGATTAGTGTAGCAGATGCACTTTCAGCAGCTCCAGCGCGTGGGCGTAGCCCATCAGGCCTTCGCCCGTAATGGTGGCGAAGCAGGCTAGGCGTGCGTAGCTTATCTGGCGGAAGTCTTCGCGCGTCTCTACGGCGCTGATGTGGACCTCGACGGCAGGGATGGCGACGGCCTTGAGGGCGTCCAAGATCGCGACGCTTGTGTGCGTGTAGGCGGCCGGGTTGATGACGATGCCGTCGACCTTGCCGTAGGCCTCCTGAATCTTGTCGACGATGCTGCCCTCGTGGTTGGACTGGAAGACCTCGACCTCGTCAAAACCCTGTGCAGCGCCTGCCTCCTGGCAGATCTGGACCAGGCGGTCGTAGTTGTCGCTGCCGTAGATGCCCGGCTCGCGAATGCCGAGCATGTTGAGGTTGGGTCCGTTGATGACGAGTGCTTTCATGGTTGCTTCCTTTGTGGTTGGGCGGGCGGTGAGGCGGAATGAAAAACCACCACAAAGGTGCCTGTCCCCTTTGTGGTGGTTTTTGTTAGAGAGCGGGTGGGAGGGTGTCGAGGACGGCACGGGCGGTGTTGGCGGCGCAGTCGCGTGAGTCGATGATGTGGTCGGCCCAGGCGCGGTAGCGCGGCATACGCTGCTCGGCGAGCTTGTCGATGCCGTCGCGGGCGGTGATGGGGCGCCCCTTGTGGGCGAGCTCGTCGAGCTTGCGGTTGAGCATCACGATCTGGCTGTTCTGGTGCAGCAGCGGATAGTTTTCGTCGCGCGTGACCACGCCGCCGCCCGTGGAAAGCACCAGGCCGCTATGCTTGGAGATGTCGGCCAGCGCCGCCGTCTCCTGCTCGCGGAAGGCCGCCTCGCCGCGCTCGACGATATAGTCGGCGCAGGGCATCCCCAGGCGTTCCTCAAGCGCGCGGTCCAAGTCAAAGTGCTCGCGACCCGTGAGCTGGGCGATCTGCTCGCCCACGCGGGTCTTGCCCGAGCCCGGCATGCCGATGAGCGCGATGTTTTGCTCGCGGCGGGACAGACGTTCCGTCACATCCAGGATGCGCTCGCGCGGGGTGGCTTTGCCGGTATAGCGCTCGACAGCTTGTGCCGCCTGGGCAACAAGCATAAGCAGGCCGCCGATGCAGGGGATGCCGCGGCGCTCGGCCTCGAGCATTAGACCCGTGCGGGCGGGGTTGTAGACAATGTCGATGACGCCCTCGAGCGCATCGAGGCCTTCGAGCGTGCAGGGAGCGTCGGGGCAGTGGGGGAACATGCCGGCAGGCGTGCAGTTGACGAGCAGCGCGGCATCGGATTGCTGCGCGATGTTGTCGTAATTGACCTCGCTCGTGCGACCCACGGGTACGACGATGGCGCCCAGATCGCCGAGCACCATGCTGGCCGTAGTGCCGGCACCGCCGGTGGCGCCGAGCACGAGGGCCTTCTTACCGGCAACCTCTACGCCCAACTCCTCGACCAGACACTGAAAACCAAAGTAGTCGGTGTTGTCGCCGCGCAGGCGGCCATCGGGCAGGCGCGTGATGGTGTTGACGTTGCCCATGCGCTCGGCGAGCGGGCTCAGCTCGTCCAGGTATTCCATGACGGCACGCTTGTAGGGGATGGTCACGTTGGTGCCTTCCCATTCATCGCCCGTCATAAAAGCCTCGAGATCCTCGGGCTCGCGCTCAAAACGCACGTACTCGAGCCCAGCGAGCTCTTTGTAGATGGTCGGGGTGTAGCTGTGGCCCAGCACGCGGCCCAGCACGCCGTAGGGGCGGGTTGCGGCGGTATCGGTCATCTAGAGCACCTCCGTATAGCTGCCAAAGTAGGTGAAGCTCTCGCACACGTCGTCGATGGAATCGAGCAAGTCGTCGAGGGCCTTGCTGCCAAAGGGGCAGTCCAGGTCAAAGTAGAACATAAACTCAAAGTCGTGCCCGGGGATGGGGCGGCTCTCGAGCTTGATGAGGTTGATGTTGAGGGCGTAGAAGCGCTCGAGTACGCGATAAAGCGCGCCCGGCTCATTGGCCGTGGTGATCATGAGCGAGGTACGGTTGGCACCGGGATAGACGCGCGGTTCGCGACTGATGACGACGAAGCGCGTGTAGTTGTTGTCCGAGTCCTGGATGTTGGGCTCCAGCACCTCGAGGCCATACAGCTCGGCACAGCTGCGCGAGGCGATGGCGGCGACATCGGTGCGCTCGGAGTTGGCGACCATCTCGGCCGACATAGCGGTGTTGGGGTACTTGGTGGCATGCAGTCCGTGGCCCTCGATAAAGCCGGCGCACTGGGCAATGGCTTGGCCGTGGCTGTAGACCTCGCGCACGTCGGCGAGCTTGGTGCCGGGTTTGACGAGTAAGTTGTGATCGATCTTGAGGCGCAGCGAGCGCACGATATGAAAGTCGAACTGTGCGAGCAGGTCGTAGACGGCGTTGACTGAACCGGCGGTTGAGTTTTCGATGGGCAGCACGCCAAACTCGCAAAAGCCGTCGCGTACGGCGCGCATGACGCCCTCAAAGGTCTCAAAGAACGCGATATCGGGCACGTTGAAGAGTTTGCACGCGGCGATCTGGCTGTAGGCGCCTTCGACGCCCTGGCAGGCGACGGTGGCCGTCTGAGGGAAGGGCGTGTCAAAGGCTGCGGCCGTGGCATGGGCCTTTTGCGACACCGTGATGCCCTTGAGCTCGTTGATGTAGCGCTGCTGCTCGGCCTTGCTCATGCTCATGAGGAGGCGGAACAGAGTGATGGTCTGGGCCTCATAGCGCTCGGGTGCGCGGCTGGCGAGGTTGTTGAGCTTGGAGCGCTCTCGGGCGGGGTCAAAGACGGCCTTGCCCATCTCGATCTTGGATTTGGCGACTTCGGTGGCAATGTCCATGCGCTCGACGAAGCTGTTGAGGAGCGTGGTGTCGATGCCATCGATGGCCTGGCGAATATCGACAAGGTCCATGGAGGCCCCTTTCGTGAATGGTTGCCTGGGGTAGTTAATTTGGGACGGGGCTATTTTAGCTACCCTTTGACTGTCGACGAATCGATGAGAGCCAGGGCAAATATCAACTGGCATATGGGGGTAGCTAAAATAGCCCCGTCCCAAATTAACTACCCTTGGGGTGGGTGGACTAATGCTGGGCGGCGTCCTCGAGGAGGGCGTCCCAAATCGCGAGGGCGGCGGCTGCCTCGGCTACGGGGACGGCGCGCGGGACGATGCAGGGATCGTGGCGGCCGTGGACCGAGAGCTCGGCATTTTCCATGGCGTCCATGTCCACGGTCTGTTGCTCGCGACCGATGGAGGGCGTCGGCTTTACGGCCATACGCCACATGACGGGTGCGCCGGTGGAGATGCCGCCCAGGATGCCGCCGGCGTTATTGGACTCGACCGCAATCTCGCCGGTCTCGGCATCAACGCGATACGGATCGTTGTTCTCGCTGCCGCGCATGGCGGCCACGGCAAAGCCCATGCCAAACTCCACACCCTTTACGGCGGGAATGCCAAACGCGATTTGCGCTATGCGGTTCTCGATACCGTCGAACATGGGGTCGCCGATGCCCGCGGGAAGCCCGTAGATGCCGCACTCCACGATGCCGCCGATACTGTCGAGCTCGTCGCGCGCGGCTAGGATCTCCTCGCGCATGCGGTCGGCTGCGGCGGCGTCAATGCAGGGCAGATCGTTCGTGAGGATCGCCTTGCGGTCGGCCTCGCGATAGACCATATCGTCCATCGGCAGGTCGGAGATGCCGCCGATCTGCGCGACGTGTGCCATGACCTGAATGCCGCGGGCCTCGAGCGCCTGCAGCGCGATCCCGCCGGCGATGCATAGAGGGGCCGTCAGACGGCCGGAGAAGTGCCCGCCGCCGGCGACGTCGTACATGTTGTGGTACTTCACACGCGCCGGAAAGTCTGCGTGCCCGGGGCGGGGCTTGCGGCGCAGCTCGGAGTAATCCTTGGAGCGCGTGTTGG
>CABQKL010000018.1 GCA_902464645.1 uncultured Collinsella sp. | reverse complement strand
TTCGCCATTTTTGAATATGGAGGGCCTGTCATGATCGATGCGCCCGACCACGCCGTAGAGGAGCGGGGCAATCGTTCGACAGGGGTATGGCTCCTTGCCGCCCTGTTGGGGATAGCGCTCTCGGTTGTTGCCGGCATGATGAGCTACGGTTACACGACAGCCCAAGCCGAGCAGCGCTTTGGCGACGTTGTCGATTACGTGGCGACCCAGAGCCTTTCCTACGATGCGTTCAATAGCGCCTATACGACCAAAAACCTGATTCGCGTTATGGAGATCGCCGGAGAGGTGGCGCGCGATATGGAGCGCGACGGCTCGGTGGATAACGCCACGCTGGAGCAATATGCTGACCAGTTCAACGTGAGCGCGCTGATCGTGACGGACGCATCGGGCAACCTGGTGTCCGAGTCCTCGACGGATAACGTGGGCTACGAGTCGCTTGCTGCATATCTCAAAAAAGCGCCCGTGCTGGAGGTGGCAACCCATCCGCTTAAGTCCTATACCACTCGTATTACGCTTGCGGATGATTCGGTTGCAGACATTGGCTGCGTTACTCGGCAAGATGGCGAGGGTATCGTTATCGCGGTAAGGCATCAGAGCGCGAAGGCGGTTGCGAGCAATACGCTCAAACTGCAGAGTCTGCTCGAAGGCTATGAGACCATCGATAGCGGCAATATCGTGATCGAAAACGATGGCAAGATCGTTGCGACCAATGCCGTTGAACCCACCGTATTGGGCGTGTTCGATCTGCCTGCGACGGACGTCTTCATTGTCGATGGTATTAAGGATCGATGCCTGGCTGGTAAGGTCAGATTGGTTAACGCCGACGGCGAGTGGTATTTGGGCACATTTGGAAAAGCGCACAAATTCTATGTGTACACCTATGCCTCGGCGCAGCGCTACTTTGAGGTTGTCGCGGCTGTTGCTGCCGGCGTGCTGGCGCTCTACAGCGGTGTTATAGCCGTTGTTGTGATGGTGCGTCGCCGCGCTGATCGTCGACGTTTGACGGACTTGCTGCAGCAGGAGCGCGACTATGGCGACAAGCTGGCAAAGGCGGCGCGTGAGGCCTCGTCTGCCAACTCGGCAAAGACAGAGTTTCTGCGTCGCATGAGCCACGATCTGCGCACGCCCATCAACGGCATTCGCGGCATGGTCGAGGTTGGCGATGCCAATGCGGACGATCTGCAAAAGCAGACTGAGTGCCGCTCAAAAATCTGGACGGCATCGGGACTGCTGCTCGACCTTGCCAACGAGGCCCTCGATATGAGTCGCCTGGAGAGCGGACAGGTCGACCTGAACCTCGTGCCCATAAATTTGGTGGCCCTCAACTGTGAAGTGCGCGATATTCTGGAGCGCCAGGCCGAGGAGCGTCTGGTGACAATTATCTGCGACCAGCAGACGCTTAATCATCCCTATGCGCGGGTGAGCGTGACGCACCTCAAGCGCTTGTTGCTCAATATTGCCGGTAATGCCGTCAAGTACAACCGCCAAGGCGGATATGTTCGCCTGGTGTGCCGCGAGGTGGAGCCAGCGGATGGCGTCCCCGTCTATGAATACACGATCGCCGACAACGGTATTGGCATGAGCGAGGAGTTCCAACAGCACCTCTACGAGCCGTTTTGCCGCGAGGAGCAGCAGGTGGAAGGCGCTTCATCGGGAACTGGCCTGGGCGCGCCTATCGCAAAACAGCTGGTGGAGCTTATGGACGGAACCATGAGCTTTACGAGCGTCTTGGGGCAGGGGACGACGTTTACCATCCGCCTGCCGTTCGAGAAATGCAAGCGCTCCGAGATTCCTCAGGCAGTTCGCGCGGATGCGGGCGATGGCGATGCGCTCCAGGGCTTGCGCGTTTTGCTCGTAGAGGATAACGATCTGAATGCCGAGATCGCGCAGTTTACGCTCAGCCGTGCCGGTGCCGTCGTGACGCATGCCAAGGATGGCGAGTCTGCCGTTGAGGCGTTTGCCGCGAGCGCACCGCACGAGTACGACGTGGTGTTGATGGACATCATGATGCCTGGCATCGATGGCCTTGAGGCCACGCGTCAGATTCGAGCGCTCGATCGCGAGGATGCCGCGACCACGCCGATTATCGCCGTGAGTGCCAATGCCTTTGCCGACGACCGCAGACTTTCGCGCGAGGCGGGCATGGACGCGCACCTGAGTAAACCCGTGAGCTCGCAGGAGCTCGTTGAGGCGCTTGCGCACATAGCCGCCGACGCTTCATAAGCATATGGCCCGGTTCCAAGGTGGGTTGGAACCGGGCCATATTGCCATTTGTGACGCCTGTTCTTGAGGCTTACTTTTCTTGAATCTGCTTACCGCAAAGATGCTCAATCGAAATTTCGTAAAGCTGGACGCCCTTGATGTCTTTGGCGATTTCCTCTTCGACTTCTTCGGCAGAAGGGTAGTACTTAAGGGCGAGCTGGCGGACTTTGTCCTCGATAAACGCGGGGGTGTCATTCGCCAGGCGACAGCGGCCAAAGACCACGGTGCTCATAACGTAGGGAGCCCAGTCGCCGTCCTGGTACCACTCGTTGCCATATACGGTAAAGCAGACCTTGTCATCGCGCTTGAGTGCGTCGACCTTGTGGCCGGCCTTGGCGCCATGGAAATAAATCTTGTCGTGCTCGGCGTCAAAGAAGTAGTTGACGGGAATGGCGTACGGGTAGCCATCGTCGCCGTTGACGGCAAAGACGCCGCGCTTGCAGGTGGCGAGCAGTTTGCGCGCTTCCTCGTCGGTGATGGCGCGTTTCTTTCGACGTAAGGGCCTAAACATCGTTGGCTTCCTTTCTGGTCGTGCGTGGTGGTTGAGCACAAACTATAGCGAAACGGATCCGTTTTTCTTGATGCGGGCGAGTATGTTTTTGAGCTTGTTAAAGTCGAGCGGTTTGGACAGATGGGCGTTCATGCCGGCATCGTGTGCCGCCTGGGCGTCTTCGGCAAAGGCGTTGGCGGTGAGCGCGATGATGGGGATATCGGCTGCATCGACCTTCTCGCTCAGACGAATCGCGCGGGTTGCCTCGTAACCGTCCATGTCCGGCATCATAATGTCCATCAGGATCGCATCGAAGCTGCCGGCGGGATGAGACAGGTACAGATCGACGACTTCGTTGCCGTTGACGGCGCGGGTGACCACGACGCCCTCGGATTCTAGCAGCGCCTGGGCAATCTCGGCATTCAATTCGTTGTCTTCGGCGAGCAGCACGTTCATGTTGGCAAGCGAGCAGTCGAGCGCCTTCTCGACCGTATCCGTCCGCGCCTGGGGGTTCTTGTCGATATCGAGCGGAATCTGGACGTTGAACGTACTCCCCACGCCAACCTCACTCGAAATCTCAATCGTACCGCCCATCAGTTCAATAAGCGACTTGACGATTGGCATGCCCATGCCGGTTCCTTGGAACTTGCTGCGCGCATCGTCACCTTCTTGGGCAAACGGTTCATAGATATGCTTTAAAAACTCGGGAGCCATGCCAATGCCGGTATCCGAAACGCTAAAGCAAAAGAGCACGCGCCCGTTATCGAGTGGCTTGGTCTTTGAGCTAAAGGTGACGGAGCCGCCGCGCTTGTTGTACTTAATGCTGTTGTCTAACAGGTTGATTATGATCTGTCGGATATGGGTGGGACTGCCGATCATGTATGGCCCCGTGGCGTACGGCAGACTATTGTCCTGCATTGTGATGCCGTTATCGGATGCGCGGAGCTTGCACAGCACCAGCGTATCGTCACAGAGCTCTTTGAGGTTAAAAGGCGCATGTTCCAGAGTTAGCTTGCGGTCTTCGATTTTGCCCATCTCGAGGATGTCGTTGATCAGCGAGAGTAGGTGATTGGCGGCAACACGCGCCTTGGCGCGGCTTTCGCGGGCGGCCTGCATGTCGCCGTCTTTCAATTCCTCAATTTCGATAAGACCCAGGATGCCGTTGAGTGGCGTACGGATGTCGTGGCTCATGCGCGTGAGGAATGCCGTCTTAGCGGCGTTGGCGGCATCGGCTTTCTGCTGTTCTTTCTGCGCGCGGTGAAGCGACCAGACAAGGATGACGATGCCGGTGAGCAAAATGCAGATGACGACTGCCGCAATGACGATGCGGTTGCGGTAGAGAAACTGGAACGTGTCCGATTCCTGTGCCGTGTACGACGTTGAGGAGTAGCTGCTGGCGGAGAGCGATTCGCCGGCATTGATGATGCCCTTATTAATGATTCCCAGCAGTTCGGGCTTGCCACGAGAAATCCAGCACGAGAGCTCACAGGTGTCAGGGAGCTCGACCGTCTCGCAGTCCTCGAGATCATAACGGTCGCCGATGGTTTTTACGCGTGAACTGGGAGCGACGATGCAGTGCACCGTTCCCTTCCTGAGGGCGTCGAACGCTTCATCGTCGGATTGGTATTCGGTTACGGTCGCCGTGGGGAACAGACTTTCAAGTGCATTTTTGTTGATAAACGATGATTTGGTACAGGCGATGCTCTGAAGGTCTTTGTTCAGGTCGCTGCCGGTGTGGATGGCGGTGAGGGACATGGTCCCCAACGATACCGACTGCACAACGCCTGTTTGCTCGGCAAACCAGTAATCTCGGTATACCGGCAGCGCAACGTCTATGCTTCCCTTTGACAGGGCCTTTGACATCATCTTGTAGCTATCAAAGGCGACGGTTTTGACCGTAATGCCAAATTTATCGTGCAGCGTCGTCGCAAGCGATGCGAGCGAACCTTCCATTTCGCCGTCTTCGTCTTCGTTACAGTAGGGGAGTTTGCCCGTAATGTAGCCGAGCGTGATAGTGTTGTCATTTGCTTTGAGCCAGGAACATTCGGGGCCGTTGAGCGATGATGAACCGCTGTTTTGGGTCGAGTAGCTAGATTTGACTTCGTCGTTATAGCGTGGGTTGACGCGGGCGATTGCCGTCATGGCAGCATTGATGTCGTTCATCAGGTCGGGGCGGCTTTTGGGAACGGCAAAGTAGTAGTCGCTCGAACCAATGTAGAACATGGGGGAGGCACTGGGCGACGAGATCGTGTCATTCATGATGACGGCATCGACCTCGTTGTTTGCGAGCGCGTCAAAGAGAACGGAGTCTCCGTCATACTCCCTGTATGTGCAGGCGATTCCTTCGTTGGTGAGCCACTGCTGGCCAACGAAGGTTTGCATAACGCCGGGGTTGTAGCCGATGGTAAGGCCCTGGAGCGCTTGGGGGTCACCCTTGGCCAGATCGTCGCGATCGGGCCTGGCGTAGATGTAGTAGCGTTCGGTGCCCTCGGGGTTCGAGGAAAAGAGCAGCTTTTGGGCGCGTTCCTCGGAGTAGGAGATGTTGGGCATGAGGTCGATCTCGCCCGCCTCGAGCATGTCCATAAGCTCGGTGAAGGTGCCGGTGACGTATTCGTACCGCCAGCCGGGCGTGTAGTACGACAGGGTCTGGAGGTACTCGTAGCCCCATCCCGAGAGACGCTCGCCGGGAGTGCCGTCCTGGAAGCCCTCGTTGTTGACGAGCCAGCCGACGCGGACTGTCTTGACTTGCTGATCGGAGTCGGCGGCAAAGGCGGGGGCGGGCGCGACGGCGCTCAGTACGGTGAGCGCGGTAAGCGCAACGACCAGAGCGCGACATATAACTGAACGAAGGACAGTGGCAGCTCTCACATGCAATCCTAACGAATCGAGACATTACCGCATAAGAATACCAGCTCCGCCTGCCCAGTCGGCAGCAGCACCGCTAGACGGTCCCACAACCGGCAGTTGGAGACAGTCCCTTTCTGCCGGCACAAAAGGAACGTCCCTAACTGCCGGTTGTGGGACAATACCGAGCGAACGAGATTGGTCGTCTGGGAAAAGGGGTCGCGATGAACAAGTTGAGGACGCTTGCCGATGTGCTGCGACAGGCTGGCTTTGCGCGCATCACGGGCTTGTTTCTTATCTTTTACCTGCTGTGCTCGACGGCCGTCTGGCTGTCCGAGCCTACGACCCTCACCTTTGGCGATGGACTTTGGTTTAGCTTTGAGACGGTCTCGACCATCGGCTTTGGCGACATTCCGGCCGAAACACCGGTTGCCCGCGCTATTACCGTCGTCTTGAGCGTTATTAGCATCTTCTACATCGCCATGCTCACGGGCGTGGCGGTGAACTACTGCAATACGCTCATCAAGATGCGTCAAAAGGACACCATGGCGCGCTTTATAGACGATCTTGAGCATTTGGAAGAGCTCGATCGCGACCAGCTCGCCGATCTGTCGCGCCGCGTGCGCGAATATCGGCGCCGCCAACGCTAGAGCGGGCGTCGCGCGTCACAATGAGGGGGACTGAATATGAATATCACCGTGTACCTGGGTGCCAGTGCCGGCAATGACCCGGCGTTTCTGTCCGCGGTGCAGGAGCTGGGTAACTGGATCGGCGCTAACGGGCACGCGCTCGTGTACGGCGGGTCCAAGTCGGGTCTGATGGGTGCGCTCGCCGATAGCGTGCTCGATGCCGGCGGACATGTGACGGGTGTGGAGCCGAGCTTTTTTATCGAGGCCGAGTTTCAGCACGACGGAATCGACGACCTTATCGTGACGAGTGATATGGCAGAGCGTAAGGCAAAGATGATCGAGCTCGGCGATGCGTTCATTGCCTTTCCGGGCGGCACGGGCACGCTCGAGGAGATTGCCGAGGTTATGTCCGCGGTATCGTTGGGGCATTTGGATGCGCCGTGCATCTTGTACAACCTCGGGGGTTACTACAACGATATTAAGGCGCTGCTCGGGCACATGATTGATAAGGGTTTATCGAGCCCGCAGCGCCAGCAAGGCATTTACTTTGCCGAGGATCTGTGCGAAATCGCATCAATTATCAACGGATAAGCCTTGAGCCTGTCCCGCCGTGGTCCCCGGTGGCTCCGTTTGCAGCGCAGACGGTTGGCTTGACTGGGCTACACTCGCTCTACAATAAAACGTATCTATGTCGACTTTGACCGCGGGAGGACCCGATGGATAAGCTCGCTAAACCCACGAACCGAGCGCTGTTTTTGGTCAGCGTTGCCGTGACCGGCACACTCGCGGGTGCCGCAGTCTGGCTGTTCTTTTTTGTGATGGAGCACGGTATCGACTATCTATGGACCGAGATTCCGCACGCGCTGGGCGTCGCTTCGCCCGAGCTTGCCAGCGGCCCGTTTGGCTTTCTGCCGTACCCGTTTTTCGTCTGCTTGCTGGGCGGCCTGCTGATCGGTCTGTACGAAAAGATTACGGGTACCAAGACCGACGATCTCAACCAGGTGATGGTCAAGGTCAAACAAGACGGATGCTACCCGTATGACAATCTGGGCAAGCTTTCGCTCGCGGCATTGCTGCCGCTGCTGTTTGGCGGCAGCATTGGACCGGAGGCTGGCCTGACCGGCGTCATCGCGGGACTGTGCAGCTGGGTCGGCGACCGCATGCGTCGCTTTGGCGCCGAGTTTAGGGAGCTCACGCTGCTGGGCACCCAGGCTGCCCTGACGGCGCTCTTTACCGCGCCCGTCTTTGGCTTTGTGGCGCCGCTCGCCGGTAGCGCCGACGGCCAGGGCGAAGGCGCCGACGATGAGTCCGCATCCGGCGAGATCACCATCAAGCTGCCCAAGGCGCAAAAGACGGTGGTCTACGGCATTGCGATTGCTGGCGGTCTGGGCACCTACCTGCTGCTTGGCCAGCTTGTGGGCGGCGGCATGGGCATGCCCAGGTTCGAGTCCGCCGAGGTGGGCAATCTGGAACTTGTCTGGCTCATTCCGCTGGCGTTGGTCGGTACCGTATGCGGTTGGCTGTACTTTGTCTCCGAGCATGCAAGCGAGGCGCTGTCCCATGCCCTAGGGGAGCGCCCTGTCGTCAAGGCAATGCTGGCTGGTCTGGCGCTCGCCATCTGCGGAACGGTCCTGCCCTACGCCATGTTTGCCGGCGAGACGCAGGCCGACGTGCTCATGGAAACCTATCTGACCATCCCCGCCGGTGTGCTCATCGCGACCGGTCTTGTTAAGGCCATGCTGACCCCCGCCCTCATCAACATGGGCTGGCGCGGCGGCCACTTCTTCCCGGTTATCTTCTCGGGCGTGAGCCTGGGTTATGGCCTTGCCATCCTCACCGGCGCAGATCCGGTCTTTTGCGTCGCCGTCTGCACGGCATCGACGATGGGCGCCGTCATGCGCCAGCCTGTCATGGTTGTGGGCCTGCTGCTTATGTGTTTCCCGCTCAAGGGCATCGTCTGCATGATCATTGCCGCAGCCATCGCCGCCGGCATTCCGCTGCCCAAGCCGCTGCGCAAGTAGCGCGGTTTTTCACGAGTCAATTCCAGGGGTACGAGATGATCCTGTACTTTAGCGCGACAGGGAACAGCGAGCATGTGACGCGTCGCATTGCAGCGGCGACAAGCGACAAAGTTATGTCGATTGAGCGCTTTGATGCCGAGATCCTTCACCTTGCTGTGATGGAAGGTCCCTGTCGGCTGGGGTTTGTCGCCCCGGTATACGCCTGGGGCTTGCCGACGCCAATGATCGAGTTTTTGAAGACTGTCGACCTATCGGTTGCTGCCGGCACAAAGGGCGGCGAGCGCCCCTATACGTTCTATGTCTCGACATATGGTTCGACGACCGGGCAATCGGCCAAGTTCGCCCGCGATCTGCTACACGAGCGTGGGCTTGAGTTAGATGCGGCGATGAGCGTCAAGATGCCCGATACCTGGACGCCTGTTTTCGACCTGTCTGACCCTCAAAAGGTTGAGGGTATCAATAGGGCTGCCGAGGCGCAGATTGATGCCGTGATCGAGGCGGTGCGGGCGCGCCGCACGGGCAACATGATGCGCCATCGCGTGCCTCTGTTTGCATCGTGCGCGTATCACGCAATTGGGCTGCCGCGCATGCAACAGACGAGCAAGTTTGCTGTCGATGCCGATCGCTGCATCGGCTGCGGCCTGTGTGCCAAGCGCTGCCCCATGGCGGCGATTGAGATGCGAGACGGCCTTCCCGTCTGGACAAAGCCGGAGTGCGCAGCCTGCCTTCGTTGCCTGCACTGTTGTCCCAAATTTGCCATCTCGCACGGTAAGCGCACGGCATCCCACGGTCAGTACAGGCATCCCAAGCCAGGTGTGAGGATGTAGCGGCCGCTGGCCGCGCTACTTCCAAACTGCGAGCGCGGCGGTGCCCAGGACGATGAGGGCGAGACCGATGGCGCTGCGTCGTGAGAGTTTTTCGTTGAATGCCAGGCGCGCAAATAGTACCGATACGACAATCGATAGTTTGTCGATCTGCACCACGACGCTCACCTGGCCTGTGGCGATGGCGTAGTAGTATAGCAGCCACGATGCGCCAGTCGCAATGCCCGATGCCGCGAGAAATACGAGTTCATAGCGGTCTACGTGCACGGCTTGGCCCATCTTGCCTTTAGCTGCCACGATTGCCCATGCCATAACCAGTACCACACAGGTACGGATTGCCGTGGCCAGGCTGGATTCGACGCCTTCGATGCCAGCCTTGGCAAGGATGGACGTGAGCGCCGCGAACACGGCGGCGCCGAGGGCGTAAGCGAGCCAGGTCCGGTCTTGCTGCTGCTCGGGTCCGGCAGACTGCTTCTTCTCGATCATTAAAAACGTGCCGAGGGTGATGACAGCGGTTCCCACGAGCTTAACCGCAAGGTTGCTCGTCTCGCCAAAAAGTACGATGGCGATCAGTGCGGCGAGTACGGTGCTCATCTTGTCGACCGGTACGACCTTATTGACGTCTCCGATGCCCAACGCCTTAAAGTAACAGATCCACGAAGCACCGGTAGCGAGTCCCGAGAGGACGAGAAAGAGCCAGGATCTGGGTTCGATGCTGCCGATGGTTCCAATGGATCCAGAAATGCCCGCCATTGCCCAGGCGAAAACGAGCACCACGCAGGTGCGAATGGCCGTCGCGACATCGGAGTCGGTCTGCTTGATGCCGCATTTGGCCAGGATAGATGTGATGCCGGCAAAGAAAGCCGACACAAATGCTGCTGCGACCCACGACACGGGTGAAATGCCTCCCCAAAGAACGACCGCGCCAGATTTACGGCGCTCGTCCGATGATACCGTCCCGCCATGAAGCTTTGATATCGCTGTGGTGAGACAGGGGCCATAGTTCGAGAGGGCATTTGGTTAAGGCTCGAATCGAAGGTGAATGGTTTTCCGCGAAGTGAACGAGTAAATCTGGACCCCTGGAACATGCACGCTTTTTTCGAACAAAACTGCAGGATTCTTAGACAAAAACCGCAGGAATTGAGTCCTTAAAAATGTCGATGCTACAGGGCACTGTTTTTACTCGTTCACTTCTCGGAAAAGTATTCACCTTCGATATGCTGACGGTGTCTTTTTGGTTGCCAAGAACTAGACGGCCTGCTGTGAGGGGCGGTGGTGACGCTATGCCGCCTTGTTTCATTGAAAAAATAAGCGGGGTACCACCTAAGCTTTTTTAGCTGTCGATTACAGGTCGCGTACTCGATAAACCTTGGTGCTGACGGTGCAGCTGATTGCACATAGCGCGAGGGCCAGCACGGCAATTCCTGCGCACAGACAGCCCAGAACGGCGGGATCGGGATTTGCTCCGGCAATCGACATGAGCCAGTTGCTGATGGGGTTGGAGGAGCTCAGCGTGGCCATTGTGCCGCAACCAAGCAGGGCAAACAGGCCAACGGATAGGCGCAGCGCCTCCATGTGTCCAAATCGAAAGAACAGCGGCTGCGCCAAAAACACCATCATGAGGGAGATGAGCATCGATGCCGCCGAGGCCATTGCGGTCTCAAAGACGGCCTGTCCCGTCGAGGGGATGCCCGCGCTGTTGAAAAGCGGGATGGAGACGATGCTCAGAAGCGCGGCGGCGCAGGCCATGATGGCCGAGAAGACAACGATGCACAAGTAGCGTGCGCAGATGATGTCTTTGCGCGAGAAGGGCAACGTTGCTCGATAACGCTCCCAGCCGTTTTGGTTATCGTAGCCAGCTAGCGAGTTCATGATTATGATGGGCGACATTGCGCTGACCGCACAGGCGCCGGCGCTCATGCCGGAATCGACATCCGACGCGTTGGCAAGGGTCAGCACGACAAACATGAACAGGCCGACGCCTGCAATGCTCGGGATAAGCGAGCGAGCGATGGCGAGCTCGGACATAAAGGCGCGTTTCATTTCGAAGCTCCTTTCAGCATGAGGCGAAGATAGTCATCAATGGTTGCCCGATCGCTGGGAATCTCGGGGAAGGCCTCGAGCGTTTCGCGACGGTTGGGTACGAGCACGTCCACGCTATAGGCGTGGTGGACGGCACGGGCGCCTTCGACGCAAGCCATAAGCTCGGCGGCCTGTGCTTGGGTGCAGTGGGCGATGCCGGCTCGGTCGGTAATGTCCTCGCGCGGCAGGTCAAAAATAATCGAGCCGTTATCGATGCAGATGACGCGGTCGGCGGCGCGATCGAGGTCGGACGTAATGTGGCTCGAGAGCAGCACGCTGTGCTGACCGTCGGCGACAAAGGCAAGCAGCTCATCGAGCAGTTCCTCGCGTGCCATGGGATCGAGGCCTGCGGTGGCTTCGTCCAAAACGAGCAGTTTGGCATTGTGACTGAGTGCACAGGCAAGCTGCAGTTTCATGCCCATGCCGCGGGAGAGGTCCTTGACTTTTGTCTTAGGATCGAGGCCAAATCGGTTGATGAATCCGGCGAACGTTTCGCGGTCCCACGTGGGGTACGCCGGGCCTACGAGCGACTCGATCTGGCCCACCTTGAGCGTGGAGGGGAAGGGGCACGTGTCCAGGACAAGACCGACGCGGGAGCGTAGATGGCGTTGCGACTCATCGGGCGCGTCGGCGCCACAGCGCTGCCCAAACAGGTACACTTCGCCTGCATCGAGCTTTATAAGCCCGAGAGCAGCTCGAATCGTCGTTGTTTTGCCAGCACCGTTGGCACCAACAAAGCCGACGATCTGGCCAGGCTTCACGGCAAGCGTGACGTCGCGCAGCGAAAAGCGGTCGCTTACAGTGCGTGAGATGCCTTTGAGTTCAAGCAAGTTTTGCATGGTATAGCCTTTCTTGCAGATGGCTACTGCATGGTTTCGGGGGCTACCAGGTCGAGCATTTCGTGCAGCTTGTCGCGCGTGACGCCCAAGGCTTCGGCTTGGCTTGCCGCTTTCGCAAGCAGCTCTTCGATATGGCAGAGCTGGTTTTCGCGCAAGAGTTCTTGGTTGCCCTCGGCGACAAAGCAGCCCTTGCCCTGCACGGTGCAGATAAACCCGAGCTGCTCCAGGTCGGCGTAGGCGCGCTTGGTGGTGATGACGCTCACGCCAAGATCGCTCGCGAGTGCACGGATGCTGGGGAGTTTGGCTCCCGCAGTGAGTGCGCCCGAAAGGATCTGAGCTTTGACCTGCGAGGCTATTTGCTCGTAGATGGGCTTGTCGCTCGAATTGGATAGGATGATGTCCACAGCGGCTCCTTAGCTGTTGGGCTACACGTGTATATAACCGGTAAGCACAGTATATATACACTATGCACAGTTATGCAAGAGGTAAATACGGATTGTCCGCTCGTTCATTCATCTCAATCTGTAACATCTGGAACCGATTTGGACGGCTACCTGTTACAGATTGAGATTTTGCTGGCGGGCCCCACCTGTTTGTCTAAATCTGTAACAACTGGAGAAGATTTTGGCTGCTAGATGTTACAGATCGAGACATTGGCCACCCGTCTATCCTTATATCTCAATCTGTAACAGATGGACCCGTTTTGAGTGGCTAGATGTTACAGATTGAGATCTTTCTGGGACGCCCACCTGGTTGTCTAAATCTGTAACAGGTAGAGGTTCAAAAACCGTCTAGATGTTACAGATCGAGACAAACTGCTGCGGAGTGTCGCCATCGACTGCTAACCAGGCTCCAACTGATGAATTTGTCCTGATAGGCGCTCTAGAGCGGGATTTCGCGGCTACAATAGTGCGGTTACAACGACATAATGCACTCAATGCAAGAAAGGATCCGCATGGCAAGCCTGTCGGATGAAATCTCGTCGCGCCGCACATTCGCGATTATCAGCCACCCGGACGCCGGTAAGACCACGCTTACCGAGAAGCTGCTGCTCTATACCGGCAGCATTCAGACCGCCGGCTCGGTCAAGGGCAAGAGCTCGGCCAAGCATGCCGTCTCGGACTGGATGGACATCGAGAAGGAGCGCGGTATTTCCGTTACCTCCTCGGTGCTGCAGTTCACCTACAACGGCGCCTGCGTCAACATCCTCGATACCCCCGGCCACCAGGACTTCTCGGAGGATACCTACCGTACCCTTATGGCCGCCGACGCCGCTGTCATGGTCATCGACGGCGCCAAGGGCGTCGAGGCCCAGACCAAAAAGCTCTTTAAGGTCTGCACGCTGCGTCACATTCCCATCTTCACCTTTGTGAACAAGCTCGACCACGAGGCTCGCGATCCGTTTGAGCTCATGGAAGAGATCGAGAACGTCCTGGGTATCAATACGTATCCCATGAACTGGCCGATCGGCAGCGGCCGCAACTTCCGCGGCGTGTTCGATCGTCAGACCCGTCGCGTCATTGCCTTTGAGGGCGACGGCCACGCCAACGCCACCAAGAAGGTCGCCGAGGTTGAGGCCGAGCTGGGCGATCCTTCCATGGACGAGCTCATCGGCGAGGAGAACCATAAGAACCTAATGGACGACATCGAGCTGCTCGATGGCGCCGGCGACGAGCTCGACTTGGATGCCGTGGCCTGCGGCAAGCTGAGCCCGGCGTTCTTTGGCTCGGCGCTCACCAACTTTGGTGTGGAGCCCTTCCTCAAGGAGTTCCTGCGTCTGGCCCCGACGCCGCGCGCCTATACCGATACGCTCACCAGTGAGCCGGTCGATCCTTGCCGCGACGACTTTAGCGGCTTTGTGTTTAAGATTCAGGCCAACATGGACAAGAACCACCGTGACCGCATCGCCTTTGTGCGCATTTGCTCGGGTAAGTTCGAGCGCGGCATGGATGCCTTTCACGTGCAGGGCAACCGCAAGCTCAAGCTTGCCACGGGCACGTCGATGATGGCCGATGACCGCGCCATCGTGGACGAGGCGTACGCGGGCGATATCGTGGGCCTGTTCGATCCGGGTATCTTTAGCATCGGCGACACCGTGTGCTCCGGCAAGCGCCACGTGCAGTATCCGCAGATCCCGACGTTTGCCCCCGAGATGTTCGCTCGCATTACGCAGGTCGACACGCTCAAGCGCAAGCAGTTCGTCAAGGGCATGGAGGAGCTTGCCCAGGAGGGCGCCATCCAGATCTTCCGCGAGCTGGGTGCCGGCATGGAGAGCGTCATTGTGGGCGTGGTCGGCGTACTGCAGTTTGAGGTGCTCGAGCGCCGCCTCAAGGCTGAGTACCGTGTTGAGGTTCGTCGCCAGCCGCTGCCCTATACGGACATCCGCTGGATCCAGAACGACCCCGATACTATCGATATCCCGGGCCTTTCGCTCACGCGCGACACGCTGCGTGTCGAGGACATGCGCGGCGGTAAGCTACTGCTGTTCACGAGCCCGTGGAACGTGGATTGGGCAATCGACCACAACCCCGACCTGATCCTGTCGGAGTTTGGCAACGTAGCCTTTTAACGCATTGGCGCGGTGGTCCTGTGGGGCTGCCGCGCCGTTTGTTTGCCTTATGCCGCGCGAGCGGCTATCATACCCACCGTCGTCTCAAGACCGGGGCGTCCGAGCAGTTCGGGTCCGATATCCTGCTCGTTAAACCTAAAACCAAAGGAGTACATAATGATCAAGAAGGTCATGGAGGACTACAAGGTCCTGTTGCGGAGCATTCCCGCGGCAACGGTTTCGCTGTTTTTCGTGAGTGTCATCATGATGAACCTGCTGGCCAACAAGGAGCTTATCAGCCTGCCGTATCTGGCGCTCGATTGCGGCTTTGTGGTGAGCTGGGTCTCGTTTTTGTGCCAGGACATGATTTGCAAGCGCTTTGGCGCCAAGGCATCCATCAAAATCTCTATCCTCGCGCTGCTGGTCAACCTGGCCGTGAGCCTGTGCTTTTGGGCATGCTCGCTCACGCCCGGCATGTGGGGCGCCTACTACGACACGGGCATGACTGAGGTCAACACTGCCCTTAACGCCACCATCGGCGGCACCTGGTACGTGGTGCTGGGCTCTTCGCTGGCAATGCTCGTTTCTGCCGTGGTTAACTCCACGCTCAACCAGTCGCTCGGCCGTATGCTCAAAAAGAATAACTTTGCGAGCTTTGCCTTCCGTTCCTATGTGTCTACGGGTGTTGGCCAGTTTATCGACAACCTGGTCTTTGCCATTGTGGTGAGTCACACGTTCTTTGGCTGGACCTGGGTGCAGGTTCTTATGTGCTCGCTGACCGGCGCTGTTGCCGAGCTGCTGTGTGAGGTCTTCCTGAGCCCCGTGGGCTACAAGGTCGTGCGCGGCTGGGAGCGCGAGAACGTGGGCTCCGAGTACCTCGAGCGCCACGCAACCGCCTAAGGAGCAAGTATGCGGGTTTTGATCACGGGCGCTTCGGGCGGTATCGGAGTCGCATGCGTGCAGCGTTTTTTGGACGAGGGACACGAAGTCGTGGGCTTTGATCTTTTGCCGGCGGCGATCGAAGACGAGCGCTACCGCCATCTGATCGTTGATGTCCGCGAGCCGGGCTCGTTTCCAGGCGACCTTGAACCCCAGGTGATCGTGAACGTTGCTGGTACGCAGGATTCGGCCGACGACATCGCCGCCAACCTGTGTGGCACCATCAACGTGACCGAGCGCTATGCCTTTGTGGGGGAGGGACTTGCCGCCAAGCCGGCGCCGGCTATCAAATCCGTGGTCAATGTGGGGTCGGCGAGTGGGCATACGGGATCGGAGTTTCCCGCCTATGCCGCCAGCAAGGGCGGCGTTATCGCCTACACCAAGAACCTTGCAAACCGTCTAGCGCCGCAGGCCATCGCCAACAGTGTGGACCCGGGCGGCGTTATCACGCCGCTCAACCGTTGCGTGATGGAAGACGAGCACCTGTGGAACCAGATTATGGAGCTCACGCCGCTTAAACGTTGGGCCACCGCCCAAGAGATCGCCGAGTGGATCTACTTTGTGGGCGTGACCAACCGGTTTATGACCGGGCAGAGCCTGTTGATCGATGGCGGCGAGGCCGGCCGCACGCAATTTATTTGGCACGAGTAGGAAACGCGCCCGATGGAAAGCCGTCGGGCGCGTTTTTGATGTATCGATTTTTAGCCGAGGCAAGTCCAGTTGACGGGGGTCGAGCCGTGCTGTTCGAGTAGCCGATTGGCTGCCGAGAAGGGGCGCGATCCCATAAAGGCGGGGAGTTCTGCCGTGGCACGGTTGGCCGAAAGCGGCGAGGGGTGCGTGGAGGCCAGACAGAACTTGTCGGTTGCCTTGCCCGCGCCAGTTGTGACGAGCTTACCTTCGACCATCTGCTGGGCAAAGCGGCCCCATGCCAAAAAGACTACCGACTGGGGCAGCTGGCAACAGCGTTCGATAACGTAGTCGGTCAGGGTGCTCCAGCCCAGTTTGGCGTGCGAGTTGGCGGCATGCTCGCGCACGGTGAGCGTAGTGTTAAGGAGTAGGACGCCCTGTTGTGCCCATGGGGTTAGGTCTCCCGTGGCGGGAATGGGGCAGCCCAGATCGGCATTGAGTTCCTTGTAGATGTTGCGCAGGCTCGGCGGCAACTTGGTTTGCGTCGCGGGGACCGAGAACGACAGTCCCATGGCCTGGTTGGGTCCGTGATAGGGGTCTTGACCCAAGATGACAACTTTGACCTGGTCGGCCGGGGTGTAGGCGAGGGCATTGAGGATGTCGTCTTGTGCCGGGTAGATAGTCTGCTCGGCACGCAAAAGGGCGATGCGCTCGAGCAGCTGGTTCGTAGTGTCACGTACCGGCTGCGGCGCATTGCCCAACCAAGTTGCTATGTTGCGGTCGCGGGTTGCGGTGTCCATGGGGCTCCTTTATGGCAGATGCTCTGTTGGCATCTATTGTAAAGGCGCACCGGTTGCCTTTATGCCGCGGCTGCATGAAGAGCGGGGTCTACGAGGCGCGCTCGGGCGCTCCTGCCATACGAGCGCGTCCATGTGCGCGGAGGCGCGGAAGCTCGACGGTTGCCGCCATGACGCCGGTGAGGATGAGAGCTGCACCCAGGAAGGCGATGGGGCTCAGGACCTCGCCGACTAGGAAGAACGAGAAGACAGCGGAGCAGACCGGCTCAAGCGAGAAGGCGAAGCCGGTGGTCTCGGCGGGTACATGGGGCTGCACGAGCGTCTGGGTGATAAAGCCGTAGGCAGAGCAGATGAGTGCGAGCGCGACGACGACCACGATCTCGCTGGGCGTACTGGGAAGTGTGAAACCGCCAAAGACGCATGCGGCGATGCCCGAGAACAAGCCGCCGAAGCCCAGCTGCCAAACGCCCAGAGCAAGCGGATCGACTTCTTCGACAAAGCGCTTGGCCACGATAATGTGGCTGGCATAGATAAAGGCCGAGAGCAGCATGATGATCGCGCCGGGATTCAGGCTGGTAAAGTCTGCGCCCGAGAGCAGCAACATACCGCAGGTGACGATGGCGGTGCCGACGAGCACTTTGCGCTCGGGGGCGCGACGCAGCAGGGCGGCGTTGGCAAACGGCACGATCACGACCGTCAGGCTCTGCAAAAAGCCGGCGGTGGAGGCGGAGGTGAGGCTGGAGCCCAGGCACATGCAGGTGAGCTCGGTTGCCATAATGGCGCCGATGATGGCGGCACGGACCATAAGGTCGCGGTTGATGCGCAACGCGTACTTGTGGAAGAGCAGCAGGCAGACCACAAAGGCGATGATGCAGCGTAGCGCGACGATGCTCGTGGCGTTCATGCTGTCCATGCCGATCTTCATGAGGGGATACGAAAAGCCCCATGCGACGGGAACGGAAAATGAGAGCGCGATTGCTTTTTTGCGATCCATGGGACTCCTTTTGTTACAGAACGGTTTCGCAAAAAGGATTCTGCTCCCAGATGTGGATGTAGTAAAGCGAATGTATCTTCAGTATGATTAAGAAATACTAATGTAGGCAGAAAAAGCGCTGGCAAAACGTTTTACGGCTGCATTGATGTGGAGGCACGATGGCATCGCGGTATCAGATTGTTTGTATGGTGGTCGATTGCGGCAGCCTGAAACGTGCGGCCGACGAGCTGGGCTATACGCAAAGCGCGGTGAGCCAGGCCGTCAAGGCGCTCGAGCGCGAGCTGGGAACCACGCTTATCGAGCGCGGAAAGCAGGGCGTCTCGCTTACGCGCGATGGCAAGCAGTATCTGCCGTACCTGCGCCAGATTGTGACCGCCGAGGCCGAGCTCGAGGGCAAGCGCCAGGAGCTGCTGGGGCTTTCGTCGACCGATATTCGCATCGCGACGTTTACCAACGTGAGCCGTACCGTGCTGCCGCGTGTGATCCGCGACTTTGGTACGCTGCACCCGGGCGTACGCTTTACCCTCAAGCAGGGCGATTACACGCGCAACGCTCAGTGGGTGCACGACGGCGTGGTGGATTTTTGCTTTACGGCGCGCGGGTTTACCGCAGGCCTCGAGAAGCGTGTGGTCTATCACGACGAGTTGGTGGCGCTGCTGCCGGCTGCGCATCCGCTGGCGGCAAAGGAAAAGGTGACGCTCGCCGACCTGGCGTCCGAGCCCTTTGTGCTGCTGGATGAGGGCGAACAGAGCCTGGTGCTCGATGCATTTGCGACACATGGGCTGTCGCCGCACGTGACGAGTGAGGTGACTGACGACTACACCATCATGGCGATGGTGGAGGAGGGCCTAGGCGTGAGCATGCTCTACCGTCGTACTGTGGAGGGCATGCGAGCCGATATTCGTGTGCGACCCATCGTGCATGCTCCCTCGCGCGACGTAGTGGCAGCTTGGCGCAGCTGGGATACCATGCCTATCGCCACGAGGCGCTTTATCGACTATATGAGCTCGCATATTGTCAATTAATGACTGGCGTGGCGTTGAGTGCGGTGTCTAGCGGGCTGTCGCTTTGGCTTGGGTGGCGCGATAGGTGCGTGCCGGGTGGCAAAGTAGTACCGCCACGACCATAAAGAACGCCGTGGTGCCCAGGCTGATGGGGTAGACCATCATGATGTTCGCAAAGGTGCGGAAGTGCGGGAACACGCAGAACACCCAATAGAAGCGGATGCCGCAGACGCAGATCATGGTGATGAGGGCGGGCGTGAGCGAGATACCAAAGCCGCGTAGGTAGCCGGACATGTTTTCGTAGAACATGCTAAAGGCGTACGCCGGGAAGATCGAACACACGCGGATATAGCCGATCGAGACGATGTTGGGATCGCTGTTGAACAGCGACAAGATCTCGCGCCCCAGGCCGACAATAACGATGATCGTGGTGAGTGCAACGATACCGCCTTCGACCAGGCAGACCTTGAGCGTTTTGGTGCAGCGGTCGATCTGGCGGGCACCGTGGTTTTGTCCCACAAAGGTGGTGCAAGCCTGGCTAAAGCTGTTGAGCAGGTTGTAGCATACGTACTCCAAGCTCATAGCGGCGCTCGATGCCGCCATGACCTCGGTGCCCAGGCTGTTGATAGCAGACTGGATGATGATGTTGGCGACGGCAAAGACGGCGCTCTGGATGCCGGCGGGCAGGCCGATCTTGACGATGCGCTTGAGGGCGACGGGGTCGATAGCCAGGTCGCGCGGGGTGACGCGGACGACGGAGTCGGTCTTGAGCAGGCGGATAAAGAGCGTAGCGGCGCTGACGGTGTAGGCGATGGCGGTGGCGATGGCGACGCCCGCGACGCCCCAGTGGAGTACGGGGACAAAGATGAGGTCCAGGCCAATGTTGAGGACGGTGGACACGGCAAGCGCCTGCAGCGGCATGCGGGTGATGCCGACGGAGCGGAAGATCGCGGCCTCAAAGTTGTAAAGCAAGATCGAGGGCATGCTGAGCAAAAAGACGCGTAGGTAGAGCGAAGCGAGCGGCATGGTTTCGGCGGGAACGTTGAGCGCGGCGAGCATGGGCTCGGCAAAGATCTCGCCCAGTGCGATGACGACAAAGCCCACAAGTGCCATAAGAATCGAGGTGTGGACGGCGCGTTTGACCATGTTCTGATCGTTGCGGCCGATAGCGTTGGCGATGACCACGTTGGAGCCAAGCGACATGCCAATAAACAGGTTGAGCATAAGACTGGTAAGCGGAACATTGGAGCCGACCGCCGCCATGGCGAGGGTTCCCTGGTCGCCCGAGAAGTTACCGATGATGACCGTGGCGATGAGGTTCGACAGTTGCTCCAAGATGCTCGTGGCGGCCACAGGGAAGGCGAACAGGGGAATATTTCGCCACAGCGAGCCGGTGATCATGTCAATGTGCTTAGATGCGGTATCAGCCATACGCTCTCAATCTCTAACATGCTCTTTCGTGCTTATTTGCGCAGACGATGATACTCCTAATGCAACCAGTCGGCACTTAGGGACGTTCCTTTTCTGTCGGCAGCTGGGGACACTCCTTAGTCATTCAAGAACGTCCCCAATGACTAGGTGGGGAAGGCGTGCGACAATGGTGGACGTTGTGTTGTTCGCGCTAAGGAGTTGCCATGTTGTTGTGTCCCGTTTGCCATGAGCCGTTGGCGGACAATGAGCGCGGTGCTGCATGCGCGGGCGGACACCGGTTTGACCGTGCGCGCGAGGGCTATCTATATCTACTGCGCTCGTCCAAGAGCGGCGACTCCATGGGCGATCCCAAGTCGCAGGCGCGCAGCCGTCGTGACTTTCTGAACCGTGGATACTACGCGCCGTTGCGCGATGCGATGGTCGAGCTGGTGCACGAGCGGGCGGCAGAGCACGGGGTGTCTACGGGCAAGCAGCTGACCTTGCTCGATATTTGCTGCGGCGAGGGCTATTACACCAGCGCCATGGGCGCGGTGCCGGGCGTGGATGCTTACGGCTTTGACCTGGGCAAAGAGATGGTGCGCCTTGCCGCCAAGCGCGGCGATGCGACCTATTTCGTGGCCAACATGAAGGATATCCCCGTGGCTGATGGTGCCTTTGATATGGTGACCGAACTCTTTGCTCCCTTTAACGAGCGCGAGTTTGCCCGCGTGCTGGCGCCAGAGGGCTCACTCTATACCGTGGTACCGGGTGCCCGTCATCTGTTTGGGCTCAAGGAGGTGCTCTACGACACGCCGTACCTTAACGATGAGAAGCTGCCGAAGACCACCGAGCTCGAGTTAGTCGGAACGCAGCGGGTGTCTGCGAACATTACGCTCCAGACCCAGGCAGACATCGAGGCGGTGTTCCAGATGACGCCGTACTACTACCGCACGCGCCCTGCCGACAAAGAGCGCCTGGCAAACTTGGACACGCTCCAGACCGATATCGACTTCATCATCGCCGAGTACCGCCACAGCTAACAACCTACCAAAAAGGGACGGGTTTATTTTGGCAGGTTTTATCTGGGCAAATGCAAAGGGCCGACCGCGGAGATGCGCGATCGGCCCTTTTTAGTTGCTTGGCTGCAGAGGTTATGAGAAGCGAGCGCTTACAGGCGGTCCTTGTTCTCGGCCTTAACGGCGTGTGCCTGCTGAACAAAGAACAGGTCGTACACCACGATGACAAAGGCGACGATATTGACGGAGCTGCCGCCGAGCGCGGGAAGCGTGAGCGCGGCCTGGACGAGCGTGGCGATTGCGGTGACGATGCCGAGCTTAAGCGCGCCATCCACCTGCGAAGGCTTGTTGGCGCCCTTGATGCCCGCAACGCCCGCGGCGAGATCGATGAGGCCCTTGGCGACCAGCACGACCGCGGCGAGCATGGCGTTCGACCCGTACGTGGACTCGAGGTTGCCGGTCGCGACGCCGGCGATTCCAATGACGAGACTGGCGATGCCCAGAACAAAATAAATCAGGGCAAGGATTTTGAGTGTCTTGCGAGCAGCGCTCATAGCTGGTCCTTTCGATGCGGGCGCGGAGAATCTGTCGCGCCCAGGTTACGGCACATATCGTGAAGCACATTGTAGTTCAACGGGACGATGCATGCGTTTGAAAGCGTCTCTTGCCTGTACGGTCCAACCTTTCAAAAAGGAAAGCTGGACGTAAGCCAAATCGATGGCAGCCCATGTGCGGCGCTGCGATGATGAGGCCGTAACAAGGAGCTGGTCTCAAGGAGGAGCCATGATGTACGGAACAGGGCAAGTGCGTGAGCCGCGGTCGTTGGGAAGGCGCATGGGCGATTCTGTGATCGCTGCCGTGTGCACGGGATTGATGGCGGTGCTTTGCATTGCGATGCTGTGGGCCATGTCGCATGTGGGACAATAGCGGACGGTTGGGTGCTGGCATAAACGGCGCCCCGCGTATTCGTTTTGCTTGTTAAGGAGTGTCCATGGGCGTCGTCGATCCCTTTTCTGTTGCTCGGGCCGCGGGGCTCGAGCTCGTGCGGAAGTCCGAGGGCCTCACGCTCACCGACGGCGCGATGGAGCTGCGTGCCGATTTTGCCCGCATGCTGCCACGACTCAAGCAGGGCCGTCTGCAGCAAGAGCTGTTGGTAAAGGCTGCGCGCACAAAAGGCATCGAGCAACCATGGGCGATTGACGCCACGGCAGGCTTTGGCGAGGATTCGCTGCTGCTGGCGGCCGCGGGCTTTACCGTCGATCTGTATGAGCAGGATTGCGTGATCGCGGCGCTCCTCAAGGATGCCTTGGATCGCGCGGCAGATGATCCGGCGCTTGCGGCTGCCGTGTCGCGCATGCGCTTACATGCGGGCGAGGACAGCATTGCCGGCCTTCGCCATACAGCTGAGCTGATCGGGCAGGGCGAGCTCGCCGCTCCCGACGCGGTGTATCTGGATCCCATGTTTCCCGAGCGCACCAAGAGTGCGGCGGTGAAAAAGAAGTTCCAACTCCTGCACCATTTGGAACAGCCGTGTGCCGATGAGGAATCGCTGGTCGAGGCGGCGCTTGCTGTGCATCCGCGCAAGGTCGTTATCAAGCGGCCGGTGAAGGGCCCGCTGCTTGCCGGAGTTAAGCCGAGCTATCAACTTGCGGGCAAGGCCGTTCGTTACGATGTTTTGGTGCCGCCGCGCCCGTAGCTTGCGTGCGATTACCGGGGCTTCGCTAGTGCCGTGCCGATGCGGTCCCTATTTCCAAGGGTGCGACGTCAGGTGCCAGCCGCCGCAGTATTCGCATTTGTAGCAGGCCAAACCACGCCGCCCGCGGTTTTCGCAGTCGGCCATAACTGCCTCGGCCTCGGCGCGTGTGTCGTAACGGTTTTTGCGTTCGCACGACTTGTAACGCCAGGCTTCATCGCGCTCGGCGTCTAGGGCGTCGCGGCGCTCGTCCTCGCGCGCAAACAGGTCGCTCATATCGCCGCCGGTAGCAGCGCCCAAAAACTCGCTTTTGGCCTTTGACCAGGCGGCTCGCTTTTTGCTTCCCATCTGCTTCGTGCTCCTCTCCAAACGCTGGTATCATTGCTCAACCAAAGTGATACCAATAAACGTGAGGTCGCCGCGTGATGATCAGAAAAACCCTCGATACCGACATTCCCGCCGTCATGGCTATCTATGACGCAGCCCGCGCCTTTATGCGCGCACATGGCAACGCCACGCAGTGGCCCGAGGGCACGCCTTCTGCCGAGCAGCTGGCTGCCGATATTGCCGCCGATGGCAGCTATGTGTGCGAAGTCGACGGCCGCGTGGTGGCGACGTTTGCCTTTTTACCGGGCCCGGACGAGTGCTATGACGTAATTGAGGACGGTCAATGGCGCAGCGACACTCCATACGCCGTGCTGCACCGCGTGGCATCCGACGGCACCGTGCACGGTATCACGGCTGCGATGTTTGCCTTTGCCAAGGAGCGTGCCGATCACCTGCGCATCGACACGCATCAGGACAACCTGCCCATGCAGGGTGCGAGTATTAAGGCGGGGTTTGAGCGTGCCGGCGTCGTGTATGTGTCGGACGGCACGCCGCGTGTTGCGTTTGATTGGCTGCGCGAGGCATAAAGGCCGAGTCACATACCAGCGTTTCACCGAAATGAAAATGGCCCCGAGTGGGGCCATTTTTGGTAAAACGCGTTGTTGTGGGGCTCGCGTTGTTATCGCCCAGGTGAGCCCGGGCAGGCAAAAAGGGGAGGTGCCGGCTTTCGCAAGGCGCGAACCTACGAAAATCGCCGCGCGGCAACGCGGGGCGATGAGCTCGGTCGGGGGATAGGGCCCGCTTCGCCCGCCGGCCCGTAAATTGTATCATCCAGTGTGGAACGAGGACGCCCGTTGCCGCGTGCGATGGGCTTGCAATAAGAGGAGAGCAATGTCGAAGCAAGCTGTCGTTGGAATCTTGGCGCATGTCGATGCCGGCAAGACCACGCTGGCCGAGGCCATGCTGTTTAACGCGGGTCGCATTCGCAAGCGCGGCCGCGTGGACGATGGCGACTCGCATCTGGATACGAACGAGATCGAGCGCGAGCGTGGCATTACGATCTTCTCGTCACAGGCTGTGCTCGACCATGGCGACACCCACGTTATGCTCGTGGACGCTCCCGGCCATGTCGATTTTTCTGCCGAGGCGGAGCGCACATTGCGCGCGCTCGACTACGCGATTTTGGTTGTGGGCGCCAACGATGGCGTGCAGGGGCACACCGAAACCCTGTGGCGCCTGCTTGCGCGCTATGACATCCCGACGTTCATCTATATCAACAAAATCGATTTGGAGAATCCTGGTCGCGATGCACTGCTGGCGCAACTGGGGCATCGTCTCTCCGAGGGCTGCCTGGATGCCAATGAACTGTTGGCGGGCGGTGCCGTTCAGGAGGACGCTGCGGCGCTGGATGAGGCGGCGCTCGACGAGTTTCTCGAGGCAGGCGAGCTTTCTGTCGCAACGCTGTCGCGCATGGTTGCCGAGCGCAAGCTTTTTCCCTGTTTTGCCGGCTCGGCGCTCAAGGACCAAGGCGTGGACGAGCTGCTGGATGGCATATGCGCGCTGATGCGTGAACAGGCGTGGCTCCCGGAGTTTGCCGCGCGCGTCTATCGTGTCAGCCGCGGGGATCGCGGCGAGCGCTTGGCTTGGGTTAAAGTGACCGGCGGCACGCTGCATGCCAAGCAGGTGATTGGCGGACGTTCCGGTGCCGAGGCATGGGAGCAAAAGATCGACCAGGTGCGCATCTATAACGGCGAGAAATACGAGCTTGCCCAGGAAGTTGCCGCTGGCGGCATCTGCGCCGTGACGGGTCTTGCGCACGTTCGCCCAGGGGACGCCCTGGGCGCGGAGCCTGCGGGCGATGCGCCCGTCATTGCGCCAGTCCTTACCTATACGGTGCTTCCGGGCGAACACGACGTCCATACGGTGTTCAAAGCGTTGACTGAGTTGGCGGACGAAGATCCCATGCTCGGCGTAAGCTGGAACACGCATCTTGAGCAGATTCATTTACAGCTGATGGGCGCCGTGCAACTCGAGGTCGTGCAGCGGGTGTTGGCCGATCGTTTTGGCCTTCCGGTTGCGTTTGAGTCTGGCGGCATTCTCTATAAGGAGACTATTTCGCAGCCGGTCGAGGGCGTGGGCCACT
>CABQKL010000017.1 GCA_902464645.1 uncultured Collinsella sp. | reverse complement strand
CGCGTGCGTGATAAAAACATGTTGCCGTGAAGCAACCCGATGAATGATAGCAGGATTGCTTCTTCCTGCCAACCCGCAATCAAAACCACACACCTCGGTGCGGGAAGAGCACCCTTCTCCTACTCGCCGCGGGGGTGGGCCTGACTCACGGCGCGTTTGAGTCGGTCGGGCGTGAGATGCGTATAAATCTGCGTCGTGGACAAGCTCGCATGCCCCAGCAGCTCCTGAACCGAGCGCAGATCCGCACCGCCCTCGAGCAGGTCGGTCGCAAAGGTGTGGCGCATCGCATGCGGGGCGATGTCGGCAGGAATGCCGGCAAGTGCCGCAAGCATGTGGAACCGCCTTCTAAGCATGGCGGCACTCATGCGATTTCCGCGCACCGAGATAAACAGCGGATGAACGCCGTTCGCACCGTCGCTACGCTTTGCCTGCGCAAGGAGTTGCGGCCTTCCTTCCTCAATATAGCGACGGGTCGCCTCGAGAGCGCGTCGATACAGGGGCACGATACGCTCCTTGCTCCCCTTGCCCCAAAGTCGAAGCGTTCGCTCGGACCAAGCAATGGACTCCACGTTAAGCGCCGCGAGCTCGGAGATTCGCGCGCCGGAGGCATAGAGCAGCTCGAGCATCGCCGCATCGCGCAGCCCCGCAGGCGTCGAGGTGTCGGGGGTCTTGAGCAACGACTCGACTTGCCGGGTCGTCAGCACACCGGGAAGATCGCGCGGCAGCTTGGGCGAGGAAATCGCCGAGACCGCATCGCCCTCAACGATTCCCTCGGCAGCCATCCACCGATAGAGCGAGCGTATGGCAGACAGGTGTGCCGCAAGGGTCCGAGCCGCCACCTGGCCACGCGACAGTTCGGCCAAATAGGAGCGAACGGTCCGCACGTCGGCGGCGCGAGCGTCGATGCCCTCGCGGTCGCACCACGCGGCGAAGCGCTCGAGCCGCGAGGCGTAGGCGGTTACTGTATTGGGGGCGAGCCCTTCGACACGTGCGATATAGGCGATAAACGAGTCGACGGCATCATACAGGTCAAAGGCTATGACCTCTCGCCTCCAAACAGATCGGGGCGAGTGGCCAGATAGGCATCCAAGGCCTCGAGGGCGCGGTCAGCGTAGGCCTGGTAACGATCGCGCTTGCTGCGACGCTTACCGTCCTCGAGCGGCGGCACAAGACCAAAGTTGACGTGCATGGGCTGATAGCCCACCGTAGCCGGATCGGTCGCATACCCCACGAGCGCGCCCAGGGCGCCCACGCGCGGCAGCTCGACGCCCGCGGCACCGATAGCCTCGGCATAAGTGTTGAGCGCGGCGAGCAGACCCGTCGCCACGGCCTCCATGTACCCCTCGGTACCGGTAATCTGGCCGGCAAGGCGCACGCTCGTGCCGGGCACGGCAAAGGTGCCGTCGAGCACGTGCGGAGCATCGACAAAGGTGTTGCGGTGCATGACGCCGTAGCGGAAGAACTCGGCGTTCTCCAGGCCGGGAACCATATGGAAGACGCGCTTCTGTTCGCCAAAGGTCAGGTTGGTCTGGAAACCAACCAGGTTATAGGCCGTCTTCTCCTTGTTCTCGGCGCGCAGCTGAATCGCCGCCCAAGGACGGCGACCGGTGCGCGGGTCGGTGAGCCCGACGGGCTTCATGGCACCAAAACGGATGGCATCCTTGCCCGTGCGCGCAACCTCCTCGGCAGGCTGGCAGGCCTGGAACAGGTCCCCGCCCTCAAAGTCCTTGAGCACCACGCGATCGGCCGTGGTGAGCGCCTCGATAAAGGCCTCGTACTCTTCCTTGTTGAGCGGGGCATTGAGATAGTCGCCACTCCCCTGCTCCTCGTAGCGCGACTGCGAGAACAGCACGTCCATATCGAGCGTAGAGGCATCGACAATCGGGGCGGCCGCGTCAAAGAACGCCAGGGCGTCCCCACCGACAAGCTTCATGACCTCCTCGCTCAAGGCCGGCGAGCATAGGGGGCCAGCGGCGATAACCACATGGCCCTCGGGAATATGGGTGACCTCACCGTGAACGACCTCGATATTGGGGCGGGCGGCAACCTCGGCCTCGACAAGCTCGGAAAACTTGACGCGGTCGACCGCCAGGGCGCCGCCGGCGGGAACGGCCGCACGATGAGCGCAGTCGAGCAGCACCGAACCCATGCGCTCGAGCTCGGCCTTCAGCAGGCCGGCGGCGGAATCGGGACGGGTCGACTTAAACGAATTCGAGCAGACGAGCTCCGCCAAGTGATCGGTATGGTGGGCAGGAGAGCTCACCTGCGGACGCATCTCGCACAGCTTTACGGCGAACCCGCGATCTGCCAGCTGAATCGCACATTCGGATCCCGCCAGACCGCCACCGATAACCGTCACCTGATCAAACAGCATCTGCAAACACCTTTCTAATTGACACGTTTTCCATTGTGACCGAAGGGCGTCTGGGCGTGAAGGGCAAACTTGGAGGGCGCATACCTTCCATCCATCATGCGTTCGATGAGGCCCTCGAGTTCGAGCGAGCCCAGGAGCTTGAGCACGCCGACGGCATCGAGGGAAACGAGTGCGGCGATGTCATCGACCTTGAGCGGCGAGGCGATGAGCGCATGCATCACGGTCTGCTGCATGGGGTCCAGATCCGCGATACCGGGCGCATCGGGACGCGAATAGCGCAGGGTGCCGTATATGCGAGAAATAGCCATCTCGATGGACTCCTCATCGACAATGCAGCAGGCGCCGTTGGCGATAAGATAGTTGGTACCGCGCGACTCGGGAGACAAAATCGAACCCGGCACGGCAAGCAGCTCGCGCCCCAGGTCCATGGCGGCCTCGGCGGTAGAAAACGTCCCAGATGGCATGCCGGCCTCCGATACAAAGAGCGCCTGCGACAGCGCGGCGATCACGCGGTTGCGGCGCGGGAACGCAAACTTGCGCGGCCCCATGCCCCACGGTGAGATCGACACGACCGCACCACCCGTATCGATCGTGCGCGCGATAAGCCCCGCACTCGAGCGCGGATAGACCACGTCGGCGCCCGTACCCAACACCACGACATGCCTGCCTCCGGCGTTGACCGCGGCCCAACCCGAGGCCTGGTCGCAGCCGACCGCACCGCCCGAGACCACCGTCACCCCCGCCTCGACCGCAACTTTCGCGGCCAGCTCTGCCACGGCAAGGCCGTACGGCGAGGCCCTGCGAGCGCCGATAATGGAGAGCGCGGGCGTCGACAGTGCGGCGGGGTCACCACGCACATAAAGCGTCTGGGGAACATCAGAAAGCTCCAAAACGGTATCTGGATACAACGCATCACCGGGATGAAGCTCAAAAGTCTCCTCGGGCATTACTGATCCCTCCGTCCCTGATACATGGCGGCCTCGAGCACATGATCTTGCGTTACCCGCTCGCTTTCTGCGACATCGGCGATCGTGCGCGCGATGCGCACCAGGCGCACGATGCCACGCCCCGTGAGATGCGTGCGCTTTGACAGGCCAAGCACGCATTTCTCGGCGGCCTCGTCGAGTGCAAAGGTCGACACGACACCGTCAATGGACCGTGACTCATCGTCCTCGGCCTCGGCATCCGCATCGTCCATACGGGACTCGCGCCAGGCACGAAAAGCCCGACCGCGGACAACGTAGTCGCGCAGCTCGGCCGACGACATGCCCTCGGCGCCCTCGATAATCACCTGCGGATCGGGGCGGGTCACGTCGATCATCAGGTCGATACGGTCGGCCAAGGGACCGCGCAGCTTGGACCGGTAGCGCTCGACCATCGATGCCGAACAGCGACACGGAACCTCGCGATCGCCCAAAAAGCCACAGGGGCAGGGATTACTCGCCGCAAGCAGCTGAAAGCGCGAGGGAAACGTAAAAGCGCCATCGACGCGCACGATCCTGACATAGCCGCGCTCGATAGGCTGCCTGAGCGTCTGCAACACACCGGTGGGAAACTCGGCGAGCTCGTCCAAAAAGAGCACGCCGCCATGGGCAAGGCTAATCTCGCCTGGATGCACCGGGCGTCCTCCACCAATAAGACCCGCTGTCGAAATGCTGTGATGGGGGCTTCGAAACGGCCGATGCCCCGCAAGCAGGCCATCGATGTTCTCACCCAAGACCGAATGGATGCACAGCGCCTCCTGCTGATCCTCGACGGAGAGCTCGGGCAAGATACCCGTCATGCGGCGCGCAAGCATGGTCTTGCCCGATCCCGGAGACCCGATCATGAGCAGGCCCAACTCCCCTGCCGCCGCAAGCGCCATGCCGCGCTTGGCGACCTCCTGCCCCAACACATCGGCATAATCGAGCTCGGGCTCAAAGGTGGCCTCGAGCACTTCAGAATCCAGATAGTGCCGAGCCGCCTCGCCCATACCGCGGGCAAGCTGCGACAGATGGTCGATAAAACCGCAGTCGACCCCCGCAAGCGGAACATGCTGGTCCGACCTACCGGCGATAAAAGACAGCCCCATATCGCGAGCCAGCAGCTGGAACGCCACCTCGCCCTTGACGGGAAGCACCGTACCATCCAATCCGAGCTCGCCGGCAATGAGGCAGCGGTCGAGATTGTCACGGGGAATCTGACCGTCGGCCGCAAGCACCGCAATGGCTATCGGCAGGTCAAAACCGCTACCGGTCTTTCGGATATCGCCCGGCGCCAGATTGACCGTAATGCCCGAGCGCGGGATCTCGAACCCGGCGGAGCGCATCGCGCAGCGAATGCGCCCGCGCGACTCCATGACCTCCATGCTCGGGATGCCGAGCATCTGGATGCCCGGGATGCCGCCAGCAAGCGATACCTCGACCGTTACGGGAATCGCCTCGACGCCGCGGATACAGGCAGCGTGGACGGCAAAAGTTTCGAACGCCATCACGACACCTGCCAATCGAACGCATTGTACTGGTGCTCGATCTCGGCGATATGCCCGTCGCGTATGGTGACGCCCACGGCATCGAAGCGGATCGCCTTGAGCGGATAATGCTCCATGAGATAGCAACTCGCGATGCGACGATAGCGTCGCTGCTTTTGGGCATTCACCGCTTCCTCGGGAAACACCCGCGTGTCGCAATCCAGCGCAACACGCCTGGTCTTGACCTCGGCCATCACCACCACATCGTCGAGCTCGTCGAGCAGCACCAGGTCGGCCTCGCCCTCCGAGCATCGATAGCCTTGTTCCAGCAATGCATAGCCGCGCTCGTTAAAGTAATCGATTGCGATAAGCTCGCCCAACATACCGAGCTCGCGAGGACTGAGTCCCTTGATAAACTCGGGCGTGATCGACCCGCAATCGAGCTCCCCCTCTTCCCAACGCTCCTTGAGCTGCTGCGTCTTGCTCATTTTGACTGCGGCACACATGGGGTCTCCTTTCCCACTCCCTGCATTGCCCCGATAATGAGGGCAGGTTTCATGCGGGTAAGTACCGGAAGCAAACCAAAAGCCAACCAAATGCCGACAAATGAGGGGCCGCATGCAACAATGGCGTTCCACGCGGCCCCTACCAGCAGGTTTATGGAACCCTTAAGGTCCCAGTCTTCACAATTGGCCTAAAAAAGACGCTCAGTCTGCAGAAAGTTTCCGCAAAAGCTCACACGGTGCAGCGGAGAAAGACCATGTTTGCGAATGGCCTCGATGTGTTCGGGGCTCGCATAGCCTTTCGATTCGGCCAAATGGTACTCGGGGTACTCGGCGTCGTACTCGACCATCATCTCGTCACGCGTGACCTTTGCCATGATGGATGCCGCGGCGATGCAGGCGATCTTGGCGTCGCCCTTGACCACGTCGCGCTCGTTGGGAACGGCGCCCAAGGGGTTACCGTCCATAAGCACGCAATCGGGCTCGAGCCCCGTATCGGCCACGGCGCCCGCGACGGCAGCGCGGATGGCGCGGGCCATGCCCATCTCATCGATATCCGCAGGAGCGATATGGCAAAAGCCGATAGCAGTCGCCACCTCGGCAATCTTCACCGAGAGCAGCTCGCGGCGCGCCGGCGTGAGCTTTTTGGAATCGTTGATGCCCCAGATGCGCGGCTCCATCGGAAGACACACGGCACACACGGTCAAGGGACCCGCTAACGAGCCACGGCCCACCTCGTCGACGCCCACGACCACACCATCACCGCCGAGTTCATGCATAAACTCGTACATGCCGTTGACGCGCTCGCGCTCGGCAAGCTCCTTGGCATGGCGCTTAAGGGCACGCTCGCAAGCCTTGATCACCTGCTGGCGCGGATCCTCGCGATAATGCTCCACGAGGGCGGGAATCTCCTCGAACGTGGCGCTCGCCAGCTCGCCGGCAACCTGCGATGCCGAAACCGAGCTCGTCATATTGGCCATACCAGGCCCTCCTTGCATGCAAATCAGATAAAAAGAAGGGCCACCCGAAGGTGACCCTTGTGTCCAAATGAGTGGACAGACGCTGCGATCTTCTTAGCGCTTCTCGGGGATGCGAGCAGCCTTGCCCACCTTGTCGCGGAGGTAGTACAGCTTGGCGCGACGGACGCGACCATGACGGACGACCTCGAGCTTGGCGATCTTGGGGCTGTGAAGCGGGAAGGTACGCTCAACACCGACACCGAAGGAAATCTTGCGGACGGTGAAGGTCTCACGGGCACCGGCGCCGGCCATGCGGATGACGTCACCCTGGAAGACCTGGATGCGCTCGCGGTCGCCTTCCTTAATGCGGTAGTGAACCTTGACGTTGTCGGCGACGCGAACCTGAGGAATGTCCTCGCGGATCTGCTGACGCTCGATTGCGCGGATGTAATCCATGTGCAATTCCTTACTCTTCTAGAGGTGCCGTACCACCTTGGCCGGCACGTAGTTGAACAAACGTATTCGAGTATACACGCGCGGGTTTCTGCTGCAAGAACAATTTTTTACGCAGACAAAAAGACAAAACCCGCACATGATAACCGCCCGCCTCACGAATGAGACGGGCGGCATGAAGAAGGCTACGCTAGGCGCCCAAACCCAAAACGTTAGGCGGAACGCTTGGCTTCGAGCTTGGCCTGGGCGGCCGCAAGACGTGCGAGGGGCACGCGATAGGGTGAGCAGGACACGTAGTCAACATCAGCCACGTTAAACAGGGCCTTGATGGACTTGGGGTCGCCGCCGTGCTCACCGCACACGCCAAAGTGCATGTCGGGGTTGGTGGCGCGACCTTTCTCGACAGCCATGCGCACGAGCTCCAGCACCGCCGAGTCGATGGTCTCGAAGGGGTTGTCCTTCAAGATCTTCTTGTGCAGGTACAGCGGGATGAACTTGGCCTCGGCGTCGTCGCGCGAGAAACCGAAGGTCGTCTGGGTAAGGTCGTTGGTACCAAAGCAGAAGAAGTCAGCGTACTTCGCGATCTCATCGGCGACCATGCAGGCGCGCGGCAGCTCGAGCATCGTGCCCACGGGAATGTTGAGCTCGACGCCCTCCTCGGCGGAAACCTCGGCGATCACGCGCTCGATGACCTCGCGGATCTGGACATGCTCAGCCGTGATGGAGACGAGCGGAACCATAATCTCGGGACGCGGGTCGACGCCCTCCTTGATAAGGCGGGCGGCAGCCGTGGCGACGGCGCGAACCTGCATGAGCGGCAGGTCACCGAAGACGACGGACAGGCGCACGCCGCGCAAGCCGAGCATCGGATTGGACTCGACCATGCCGTCGATGCGACGTAGGCGGGCACGCAAGGCGGCAAGCTCTTCCTCGCCGGCGCCAGCGGCTTCCTTCTTGGTGATGGCGACCTCGAGCTCGCGAGGATTATCCAAGAACTCATGCAGCGGAGGATCGAGCAGACGAACGACTACATCGCGACCGGACATGGTCTTGAACATCGCCAGGAAGTCCTCCGTCTGGACCTTGAGCAGATCGGCGAGGGCCTGCTGCTTCACGGCCTCGTCGTCGGACAGGATGAAGCTCTGGATAATGTTCTTGCGATCGCCCAGGAACATATGCTCGGTGCGGCATAGGCCGATGGCCTCGGCGCCAAACTCGAGCGCGAGCGCGGCGTCCTCGGGGTTATCGGCGTTGACGCGTACGTGGTTGGCGTGGTCACAGGTCTCGTCCAGACGAATCTCGTCAGCCCAGGACAGGATGGTGTCCAGATCGCCGGTGAGCTCGGCCGAAACCAGATCAACGGCGCCATCGACGACGATACCCTGGGTGCCGTCGATGGAGATGACATCACCCTCGCGCAGCACGCGGTCGCTGCCCTCGATGCGCACGACCTTCTCGGCGGCGTCGATGTGGAAGCGCTCGACGCCGCAGACGCAGGGCGTACCCATACCGCGGGCGATAACGGCGGCATGGCTCGTCTTGCCACCGTGGCTGGTCAGGATGCCCTCGGCGGCGACCATGCCCTTCAGGTCATCGGGGTTGGTCTCCCAGCGAACCAGAATGACCTTGTGACCCTCGTTGGCGCGCGCGACGGCATCGTCGCTCGAGAACACGACCTCGCCCACGGCGGCACCAGGGCTGGCATTGAGGCCGGTAGCAAGTGCCTCGTACATCTTAGACGCGTCGAACTGCGGATGCAGGAGCTGGTCGAGTTGTGCTGGGTCGATGCGGCTGACGGCCTCCTCGCGAGTGATCAGGCCCTCCTCAACCATCTCGATGGCAATGCGCAGGGCGGCGGTGGCGGTACGCTTGCCCACGCGGGTCTGGAGCATCCAGAGCTTGCCATGCTCGATGGTGAACTCGATATCGCACATATCGCGATAATGATCCTCAAGTGTCAGGAACACGCGCTCGAGCTCCTCGCCTGCGGACTCGAGGCCCGGAGTGGTCTTGAGATCGGCGATGGGCTCGGTGTTGCGAATGCCGGCGACGACGTCCTCGCCCTGGGCGTTGACCAAGAAGTCGCCGTAGAACTCCTTGGTGCCGTCGGCCGGGTTGCGCGTAAAGGCGACGCCGGTCGCAGAGGTCTCGCCCTTGTTGCCAAAGGCCATGGCCTGGACGTTAACGGCGGTGCCGAGTTCGTCGGAAATGCCATGCTGCTTGCGGTAGATGCAGGCGCGCTCGTTCATCCAGCTGCCAAAGACGGCCTGGATGGCAAGGCGCAGCTGGAGCTCCGGGTCGTGCGGGAAGACGGGCTTGCCATCGACGACCTCGAGCTCGGGATACAGGACGGCCTCGACGTTCTCGGAGAAGATGCCCTTGAAGGTCTCCACGAGCTCCTGAAGGTCCTCGGCCGAAAGCTCGGAGTCGACACGGACGTCGGCGACCAGACGAGCCTGGGTCAGCGCGTTCTCGAACAGGTCGGCGTCGACACCCATAACGACGTTGGAGAACATCTGGATAAAGCGGCGGTAGCTATCCCAGGCAAAACGCGGATTTTGCGTCTGGGCAATGAGACCCTGAACGGAGTCGTCGTTGAGGCCCAAGTTGAGGACCGTGTCCATCATGCCGGGCATGGAAAATGGAGCTCCCGAGCGAACCGACACGAGCAGCGGATCGGAGGCGTCGCCGAGCTTTTTGCCGCAGCGGACCTCGAGGTCGGCCTCGGCGGCAACGATTTCATCGAGTGCGCCTTCGGGCCACACGTTGCCGGCACGGGAGTACTCGACACAGGTCTGGCAGGTAATGGTAAAGCCACCGGGAACCGGCAGGCCGATGCGGCTCATCTCGGCAAGGTTTGCGCCCTTGCCGCCAAGCACGAAGTTCATGGACTTATCGCCCTCAGTGACACAGGTGCCCTGGGCGTCGGTTCCAAAACGGTAAACCCTCTTGCAATCGCTCACGATACTTCCCCTTCCATGCGCTCTCGCGCACGACCGTGGTAACGAATCGACCCGCCGGATGCGAGCCGTGAGGGTACTATACGGCGGGCATTGAGCGGGCTTGCGTAGAGGGTGCGGGGTTTGGTAAACGAGGTAAATATGGCGGTAAACGGTAGGTAAAGGTGGTTACCTCATGAAGATACCAATGCAGCAAACTTGCAGGTCAAATGCAAGTTCTTTGCTAAATCGCTTTACCATAAGTAGCTAATTTGGGACGGGGCTATTTTAGCTACCCCCACACGAGCGTTCGACCCCGTCCCAGAAAAATCATCCCAGAAAGGACTACTGCTGTTGGGCGCGGCGGGCGGCCCGGCTGGCTCTTGCCTCTTGAATCTCTTCGAGGTGAGCGATGATCTCGGAGGCGCTCTCCTCGATCGCCTTACCATCGGTACGCACCACAAAGCAGCCCAGGCGCTTCATGAGGGCGCGGGCCTCCTCAAGCTCACTGCGCACGCTCTCGGGCTCGGCATAGGAGCCAGCGACGGCGCGAGCATAGTCATCGCCCAAGCGGCTATCGCGAATCTCGGAGATGACGCCAACGGTCGAAATCAAGCCGAACAGGCGCATCGGGTCAACCTCGTAAATTGACTTCGGCGGCTCCATGCCATGGGCCAAAGGAACATTGGCGACCTTGTAACCCTGATAGGCCAAATACATCGACAGCGGCGTCTTGGACGTACGCGATACGCCCAGCAGCACGATATCGGCCCCCGACAGATCGTCGCAGCCGCGCCCGTCATCGTGCTCAACGAAATACTCCATGGCCTCGATGCGATGGAAATAGCGGTCATCGGTCTTATGAATCACGCCCGCAACGCCCTTGGGCGACGCACCGATAAGCGACGACAGCACGGCGAGCGTCGGGCCGATCAGGTCAACCGAACGAATATGCAGCATGCTCAGGTAGTCGAGCACGCGAGCGCGCAGCGCCGGGTCGACGATGGTATGGAACACGGCAATATCGCGATTGTCGGCATCGACGCGCGGTCCCACAAACGACTTGACCTGCTCCACCGAGGTCACCTTGGGCAGGCGCAAAACACGAAAAGCCCCTTCATCAAATTGCCCGGACGCCGCAAGCACCACCTCACAAGCGGTATCACCGAGCGAGTCGGAGATAACGATAACGGTGGGACGAGCGGTGACCGGGCAATCCATGCGGGGCTCCTTTTGCGCTTATGCGCAGGCTGGCTTACTTTTTGCGAGCAAGCTCACCGATGTTTGCGATGCCGGAGAAAACGGCCTCGAAGCGGTTAAGCAGCTTAAGGCGATTATCGCGGAGCTGCTCGTCCTTGTCCATGACCATGACATCGTCGAAGAAGCGGTCGATGGGGGCACGCAGAGCTGCAAGGGCGGCAAATGCGGCCGGGTAATCCTCGGCAGCAAGGGCGGCGTCGACAGCGGTCTGAGCGGCCTCGGAGGCGTCGGCGAGCGCGAGCTCGACCTCGCCCATCAGGCTGCGGTCGTACTCCGCACCCAGCTCGGGCTTGGAGATGTGCGCGGCGCGGGCATAAGCGGTAGCCAGGTTGTCGAAGGTCTCGGCATCGTTCTTGCGGGCCTCGTCGAGCGCGGCACAGCGGGCGAAGAAGACGGACGGGGCGATGATGTGCACCGCGGAGACGGCGGCAACGGTATCGGCCGGAATCTTCTCGTCGCGGGCCATGCTCACCAGGCGGCCGTGGAAGAAGTCACGGACCTGCTGGGCGACCTCGGCGGCGTCGAACTCAATGCCCTGCTCGCTATAGAGCTCAAGGGCGAAGTCGATGAGCGACGTGGGGTCAATCGGCAGACGATCGCGCAGGATGTTGATGATGCCGATGGCGGCGCGACGCAGCGCGTAGGGGTCCGAAGAGCCGGTCGGGGGCTCGCCGATGGCAAAGATACCGGCAATGGTATCGAGCTTGTCGGCACAGGCCACGATGCAGCCAGCGGTGCCCTCGGGCAGCTCATCGCCGGCGAAGCGGGGACGATAATGATCGCGAATGGCGTGGGCGACCTCGTCGTTCTCCCCCATCGCGATAGCGTAGTAACCGCCCATCACGCCCTGCTGGCTCGTGAACTCGACGACGGCGTTGGATACCAGGTCTGCCTTACACAGGTGCGCAGCGCGAGCAGCGTCTGCAGCAAGGTGGGCGCCCAGATGGGCCTCACGGGCGATGGCGAGCGCGAGCTGCTCAATACGCTCGGACTTGGCGAGCACGCTACCGAGCTTCTCCTGGAAGGCAACCTTGGCCAAACGCTCGCGGAACTCGTCGAGGGAGATCTTCAGGTCCTCCTCGTAGAAGAACTTGGCATCGTCCAGACGGGCGCGCACGACGCGCTCGTTGCCGTCGATCACGCGCTCGGCATTCTCGGGCTTGCTGTTGGAAACGATCACGAACTCACGCGTCAGCTTGCCCTCGCCGTCATAGATCGGGAAGTAGCGCTGGTTGGTGAGCATGGACTCGCAGATGATCTCGTGCGGGACCTTGAGGAACTCCTCGTCAAAGGTACCGACGAGCACCGTCGGCCACTCGCAGAGGTTGATGACCTCCTCGAAGACCTTCTTGGGCGTGTCGACATGGCAGCCGGGGCGAGCGGCCTCGACCTCGGCGATACCGGCAAGGATGGCCTCACGACGACGCTCGGCAGAGAGCACGCCGGCGTCCTCGAGCACCTGCTCGTAGACGGCGGGGCTGGCGACCACATGGTCACCGGGGCCCAGAACGCGATGTCCGCGCGTGGTGTTGCCACTCGTCACATCGGCAAAGGACACGGGCACGACATCCTCGCCCAAAAGGCAGCAGATCCAACGGACCGGACGAACAAACGTAGCGTGCTCGTGGCCCCAGCGCTGGCTGCGGTAGTTGGGCCACTGCAGGCCGGCGATGGTCTTCTCGCACAGGGCCGTCAGGATCGGGGTAGCCGGTGCGGAGGGAATGTTCTTCTCGGCGAACACGTACTCGCGGCCGTCGGTGTCCTCGCGACGGACCAGGTCCGCGGCAGCCACACCGCACTTGCGGGCGAAGCCCTGGGCGGCCTTGGTGGCGTTGCCGTCGGCATCAAAGGCAATGTTTGCCGCGGGACCGCGCTTGACCTCGTGTACCTCATCGGTCGCGGTGGCGACGTTGGCCACGAGCGCAGCCAGACGACGCGGGCTCGAGATCACGCGGACCTCGCCATGGGCCAGACCGGCCTCGTCGAGGCCCTTGGCAATCATGGTGCCGAGCTGCTTGACGGCATTGTTCAGCGGTGCGGAGGGCATTTCCTCCGTACCAATCTCAAACAGGAAATCCTTAGCGTCTGCCATGGCTTACGCCACCTCGCCTTCCTGATCGGCATTCTCGTTGACTCCAGCGACCTCGGCCATATAGGCCTCGCAGCACGCCTTGGCGACGGCGCGGACGCGCAGGATGTAGTTGGCACGCTCGACCGCGGACAGTGCGCCGCGGGCATCGAGCAGGTTGAAGGCATGGCTGCACTTCATGACGCAGTCGTAAGCGGGCAGCGGCAGCTTGCGCTCAAGGCAGGAGTGGCACTCGGCCTCGTAGTCGTCAAACTTCTGACGCATCATCTCGACGTTAGCGACCTCAAAGTTGTAAGCGCTAAACTCGCGCTCGTTCTCCAGGAACACGTCGCCATAGGTCATGGGCGTGCCGTCGGGCAGATAGCTCCACACCAGGTCGTAGACGGAGTTGACGCCCTGGGCGTACATGGCGATGCGCTCCAGACCATAGGTGATCTCGACGGGCACGGGATCGACCTCGATGCCGCCCACCTGCTGGAAGTACGTAAACTGCGTGACCTCCATGCCGTTGAGCCAGACCTCCCAGCCAAGGCCCCAGGCGCCCAGGGTCGGGCTCTCCCAGTCATCCTCGACAAAACGGACGTCATGGTCGTTGGGGTCCAGGCCGATAGCGGCAAGAGACCCCAGGTAAAGCTCCTGGGCGTTGACCGGCGACGGCTTGATGAGCACCTGGAACTGATAGTAGTGCTGCATGCGGTTGGGATTCTCGCCGTAGCGGCCGTCGGCAGGACGGCGGCAAGGCTGAGCGTAGCAGGTGCGCCACTCGGCGGGGCCGAGCGAGCGCAGCGTGGTCGCGGTGTGGAAGGTACCGGCACCGACCTCGGAGTCATAGGGCTGCATAATGACGCAGCCCTGCTCGCCCCAGTACTGCTGGAGGCGCAGGATGATGTCTTGGAAGGAAAGCGATGAAGCGTTCATGCCTCTAATATCCCCTCGTCGAAACGATTACACGGTTAGGTACTGTACTATAGCGGTTTTTAGTCGATAGTGCCGATGCGGTTGAGCGGCCAGTAGCGCACAAGCGCCACGGCGATCAAATCAGAGCGATCAACGGGACCAAAGTAGCGCGAGTCGGCAGAGTTTTCGCGGTTGTCGCCCATCACCCACACGCACCCGTCGGGGACGGTGTAGGGATAGCTTACCTGAGCGCCGGGAGCTTGGACCGAAAGCGGCCAGCTCATGCCGGTCGTATAGCCCTCGTCGAGCGCTTGGCCGTCAACGACCACCTTGCCGTCCTGAAGGTCGACCGTCTGGCCGGCCGTGGCAATAACACGCTTGACGAGAACATCATGCTCGGAGGTGCCATCGGGGTTGTGGAACACCACAATATCGCCTTGGCTGACGGGCTGGCCGAGCTCAAGGCTCACCTTTTGCGCCAGGATCTGGTCGCCGATCTCGATCGTGGACTCCATGGAGCCGGTGGGCACCACAAAGGGTTCGACCACAAACGAGCGAATCAAAAAGGTAGCGACCAGTGCGATCGCGACGACCGCGATCCACTCAAACGCACCCTTTAGCACGGAATGCTGCGAAGGAACCATTCTCACTCCTCGCTCTTCGAATACGACGCGTCCAGAATCTCTTGCGCGTATGCGCGCTCCTCGGGCGTAAGCCGCGCCGTCTCGATCAGGTCGGGACGCCAGCGGCAGGTGCGCTCGATGGCATTCTTACGGCGCCAGGCGTCAACCTTGGCATGGTCGCCGCTCACGAGCACCGGCGGCACGCCCTCGCCGTTGAACTCGGCGGGACGGGTGTACTGCGCGTACTCGAGCAGGCCACCGTCCTCGGCAGTCGAGAACGACTCATCGACGTTGCTCATCTCATCACCAAGGGCGCCGGGAATCAGACGTACGACGGCATCGGCAACGACCATGGCGGGAAGCTCGCCACCCGTAAGCACGTAGTCGCCAATCGACAGACGCTCGTCGGCATACGCATAGGCGCGCTCGTCGACGCCCTCGTATCGGCTGCATACAAACAGCAGGCGCTCGCTTTTGAGCAGGCGCTCGGCCACATGCTGCGTAAAGGGCTCGCCGCAGGGCGTAAAGAACACCACGGTAGGCTTGGGGCCCTCGGAGCCAATAGCCTCGATGGCCTCGGCGATGGGCTCGACCTTCATGAGCATGCCCTGCCCGCCGCCGTACGGCTCGTCATCGACGGTACGATGGCGGTCGTGCGTCCAGTCACGCAGGTTATAGGCCTTAAAATCAAAAAGGCCGGCCTTGCGGGCGCGGCCCAAGATCGACGTGGACATGACGGGCTCAAACATCTCGGGAAAGACCGAAAGGGTCTCGATCAGCATGTTTTCCTCCCTACTTGTCCATATCGATCAAACCGTCCATAACGTGGACGGAAATTGTCCCCTGATCGGGAAGATCGAGCACAACCTGCTCGATCACGGGAATCAGCACCTCGCCGTACCGATCGCCCTCGACAACCCAAACATCGTTGGCGGGCGTCGACATGATCTCGACAATCGTGCCGAGCGAGCCAAAGCGCTCGTCGACCACCTCGCGACCCATCAGGTCGGTATAGGCGGCGTCGAGCGAATCGAGCTCAAAGTCGTCACGATTTGCCAGCACGTAGCATCCGGTGATGCCCTCGGCGGCCGTCAAGTCGTCAATACCCTCAAACGAGACCAGATCGCCATCGCCCGTATCGGTGACGGATACGACCGTGCAAAAACGGTCGCGCTTGAGCGCCGGCGGCGTCAAGGCGACGCGCATACCCGGCGTCAATACAGAAGGAAGCCCCCGCAGCGGCTGCGCGAGGACCTCCCCCTTCCTTCCGTGCGGCTTGACCACACGGGCGATGTTTTTGTACTGGGACCTCAAGGTCCTAGCCCAGAACCTCTACCTCGACTGCAGTGTCGAGGCGAGCGGCCAGTGCACGGGCGAGCGTGCGAATGGCCTTGATGGTACGGCCACGACGGCCGATGACCTTAGCGACGTCATCCTCGGCAACCGAAACCTCAATCGTGGAGGCGTCGTCACCGTCGATGACCTCAAGGCTCACGGAATCCGGGTCGTCGACGATCTGAACAACGAGATATTCGACGAGATCGGCGATGCGATCTGAGAGCATTGCCTCACCCTCGAGCTGTGCAGCGTCAACCTCAGGCACGATTTACTCCTCGGCGCCCTCAGCGGCCTCAGCGGCAGCCTTAGCGGCCTCGGCCTCTTTGGCGAGCTGCTTCTTGGACTTCTTGACGACGGTCTCGGTCTTCTCGCCCTCGTTGGCGGCCTTGACCAGAGCAGCGACAGCGTCGGTGAGCTGAGCGCCCTTGGACTGCCAGTCGGCGATCTTCTCGAGATCGAGGTTGATGGTCTTGGGGGCGGTCATCGGGTTGTAGCGGCCGACCTCCTCGATGATACGACCGTCACGCGGGGCGCGGGAATCGGCGACGACGACACGGTAGTACGGACGCTTCTTAGCGCCGTGACGAGCAAGGCGAATCTTGACTGCCAAAGGAAACTCCTCCAACCAAGCAGCTTTAGGCTGCAACTACAAACAAACAGTTGAACATAATACGCCATCGACGCGGGCAGGTGAAGTCCGTGAGACCAACTTCTTCGGTATAGTCGAAGGCAAATCCATATCTTAGACAAGAATTCTCGATTTGCAAGCACATACACGCACCCCACATGAGCTGCGCGGTATACTCATGCCATGAAAAGACGCGAACATACATACGGTTATGAAGATGCTGCGGGCGTCACGCCGCCTCCCTGGACGGGTCCGGCGGTGGGCCTCATGGATCTCGATGCGTTTTTTGCGAGCGTGGAGATGCTCGATCATCCCGAGTGGCGCGGCAAGCCGCTCATCGTGGGCGGAGACGCCGATTCGCGCGGCGTCGTGTCCACGTGTTCGTATGAGGCACGTCGCTTTGGCGTGCACTCCGCCATGCCCTCGGCCGAGGCACGGCGCCTCTGTCCGCAGGCCATTTGGACGCATGGGCATTTCGATCGCTACCACGAGGTCAGCGCACAGGTCATGGCGATTCTCGCCGACGAAACCCCGCGCGTTGAGCGCGTATCCATCGACGAGGCCTTTATCGACATCACGCCAGGTCGCTTTGCACCCGAGGACCCGCTGCTGGTTGCGCGGCGTATAAGCGACCGCGTGGCGGCGCTGGGGGTGACCTGCTCCATTGGCGTGGGCTGCAACAAGACGGTCGCAAAGATCGCAAGCGAGCGGGATAAGCCGTTTGGGCTGACCATCGTGCGCCCCGGAACCGAGCAGCGCTTTTTGGCCGCGCTGCCGGTATCTGCCATGAGCGGCATCGGGCGCACTGCCGAGGAGCGGCTGCGCCGCATGCGCATCTACACGCTCGGCGAGCTATCACGTGCACCGGAATCCACCTTGGCCTCCATTTTTGGCGTCAACGGCGAACGCATGCGCCAGCGTGCGCTGGGACTCGAGGTTTCCGAAGTTACGAGCTTGGACGAAGGTCGCGAGGTCAAGTCGGTCAGCAATGAACGCACCTTTGCGAAAGATTTGACTGAGCGTGGGGACATCGAAGCGGCGATTGCGCTGTTGGGAGAGTCAGTGGGACGCCGCCTGCGCCGTCAGGGACTAACGGGCGCCACGGTGACGCTCAAACTCAAGTATTCGTATGGAAGCGGTCGCTCGGCACAGCGCCGGCTGCCGCATCCGACCGACGATGAGAACATCTTCGTGGCGGTGGCGCTCGAGCTGCTCGATAACATCTGGCAGGAAGGCATGCATGTGCGCCTGGCGGGCATCGGCATGAGCGACTTTGACCATCAGGGCGGCATCCAGACCGACCTGTTCTGCGAGATCGACGACCGCGGAGCCCAATCCAGCGACCGTCGCGACCTCTCAGTCGCTATCGACGCCGTCCGAGACAAGTTCGGCGACACCGCCCTATCCTTCGGCCGCCAATCCCGCTTCAACGATTAGTCCCTTAGACAAAAAGAAAGCCGGGCAGCTGCGAATGATGCAGCTGCCCGGCGAACGGTAAAGGTTAGCTAAAAAGCCCGTCCCAAATGAACTACTAAAGGAGGTCAAGGGAAAGCTGGGGGGCGTCACCCCAGAGCTTTTCGAGACGGTAGAACTCACGGGCCTCGGGAGTGAAGACATGGACGACGACCGAACCGTAGTCCATGAGCATCCAGGTCTTCTGCTCGCGACCCTCGATGGAAAACGGGTGCTCGCCGCAAGCCTCGGCGACCTTCTCCTCAATCTCGTCGACGATGGAATCAACCTGGCGGTTGTTGGTGCCGGTAGCGAGGACAAAGTAGTCGCACACATCGGAAAGCTCGGTCAGGTCGAGCACCTGAACGTCCTCGCCTTTCTTGTCGTAGGCGGCCTGCGCGGCGGCGCGGGCGACATCCTCGGCGGCGACACCGCTCGCGGACAGCGAGGCGGCAGTACGGTTGGACGTGGCAACGAAACTCTTGTGCTCCACACCTTCAAGAATCTGCTCGTCGGTCATGGTCTCGTCGGCCATGGAATACCTCTTTCTAGACAGCCCGAGCTAGCGCAGCTGGGCGTAATGGTTGTAAATCGTAATAGCCGTAGGATAAAGATAACGCCCGGTCTGGATCACATAGACCAGACCCTGCGCAAAACAGGAGAAGAACAACTCGTCGAGCGAGGACTTCCCCACCATCTTGCGCAGCGCATGGGCATAATCACCGTGGCGGTTGGGTTCGATGGCATCGGCCACAAAGACCACCATATCGAGCGGCGTCATGTCGCAAGCGCCCACGGTGTGACGGTCGACAGCCTGAAAGACCGCCGGCGACAGCTCGGGAAAAAGCTGCGGAAGCTCATAGGCGGCAACCGGGCCATGCAAAAGCGGCGTCGCGGCAGACGGAGAGCCGGCAATCTTAATGCCGTAATGCAGAGCGCGCGTGACCAGCTCGTCGTCGGAGAGCACCTTGTCCCAGTCATGGATCAGGCCGGCGGCAGCGGCATCAAAGCGGTCGACACCGTATACCTCGGCTAGGTGCAACGCAGTCTCGGCAACCCCGAGCGAATGCACGTAGCGCTTACGTTTATCCTTCATGCGCACATCGAGCAACTCGTGGATACGCGTCAAGAGCGCGCGCTCGTCGCCCTCAAACTGATCTTCTACCGACAACGTTCTCCCCCATCAATCAAAATCGTCTTGCCCAAGATCGGCATACAGACCGCGTTTACGGATATAGCCGAGCACGGACTCGCTCGTAAGATAGCGCACGCTCATGCCGCGAGCAACCCGCTTGCGAATGTTGGTCGAGCTAATCGCCAGCGCCGGAATCTGAATATAGCGAACGTCGAACGGCAGCCCCGATTCCTTAATCCGCGCCCGGGCCGTATCGATGTCAAAGCCGGGACGCGTCGCAGCAATAAAGGTTGCCAGTTCGGCAATCTCATCTGCATTGTGCCAGGTCACAATATCGATAATCGCATCGGCACCCGTAATAAAGTAAAGCTTCACCTGTGGCGGGTAAAACTCGCGAAGGGCACGCAGCGTATCGGCTGTGTAGGTGACACCGGCACGATCGATCTCGAAGCGGCTTGCCAAAAAGGCCGGGTTCGCGGCGGTCGCGAGGACCGTCATGGCATAACGGTCCTCAGCAGGCGTCACCGGTTTGTCGAGCTTAAAGGCAGGAGAGCCGGCCGGCATAAAAAGCACAGCGTCCAAGTCGAGTGACTCGCGAGCCTGCTCGGCAGTAACCAAGTGCCCGTAATGAATCGGGTCAAAGGTGCCGCCCATAATGCCGAGCCTAAACTCCTGTCCGTCCTCTATGGGAAGCTCGGGCAGACCGATTCCACCGCGCAGCGACATGGCTTACTCGCCCTCCGGGGTCTCGACGTCTTCCGCAGCAACAGCGTCATCGGTACCGTCAATGGCATCCACCGCGTCGACAGCCTCCAAGCTATCGTCCGCGACATCCTCGACATCAACGACCTCGACGGCGACGTCCTCGCTACCGTCCTCAAGCTCGTCCTCGAACTCCGAGAAGTCCTCGGCGCCCTCAAAGTCAAAGGCGCGCTGGCAAATGCGAACCTCGTCGCCGGCACGGCAGCCGGCCTTTTCGAGCGCATCGTCAACACCCATGCGGGAAAACTTATGCTGCAGATAGATGACGGCCTCCTCATTTTCCCAGTCGGTCTGGATAACCAAGCGCTCGATGGCGCGACCGACCACGCGGAAGGCATGAGGCTCTTCTTGGACAATACGGAACCGCTTCTCGCGCTGCAGGCGGCGACGCTCCCACTCCTCGTCGCGCAAATCGACCGGCTCATCAGAGACCGCCAGCTCAGCGCGGAGCTTGGCCACCTGCTCGCCCACGGCAAGCATCAACGTGTTGAGACCGGCACCCGTCACAGCGGACACGGCAAAGAACATATGCCCGTCGTCGAGCGCCGCACGCTTAAGGTCGGCAATCTTGTCGGCCGTGCCCGGCGCATCGCACTTGTTGGCGACGACGATCTGCGGACGCTCCGAAAGCTCAGCGCCATACTGCTCAAGCTCACGGTTAATAATGCGATAGTCCTCAACCGGATCGCGATCCTCAAACCCGCCCGTCATGTCAACGACATGCATGATCAAGGCCGTGCGCTCAATGTGGCGCAGGAACTGATGGCCCAGGCCACGCCCCTCGCTCGCGCCCTCGATGAGACCGGGGACGTCGGCAACGACGTAAGAATATTCGCCGGCACGCACCATGCCCAGATTGGGCACGAGCGTGGTAAACGGGTAGTCGGCGATCTTGGGGCGGGCGGCACTCATGCGTGCAATGAGCGAAGACTTACCCACCGAGGGAAAGCCCACGAGCGCGGCATCGGCCATAAGCTTCATCTCGAGCTCGATCCAGTGTTCCTCAGCCGGCTCGCCGAGCTGGGCAAACGCGGGCGCGCGGCGCACCGACGTCACAAAATGAGTGTTACCCAGACCGCCAGCACCACCGGGCGCCACGACAACGCGCTCGCCGTCGTGCACCAGGTCGGCAATCTCGAACATCGGGGTCTGCGTCTCGGGATCGAGCTCGCGGACTACGGTGCCCATGGGGACTTTCAAAATCAGGTCCTCACCGCTTTTGCCGTTGCGGCGGGCACCCTGGCCATGCGTTCCGCGCTCAGCACGAAAGTGATGCTTAAAGCGGTAATCGATCAGCGAGGACAGCTGAGCGTCGGCCTGAATGACGACGTTGCCGCCACGACCGCCGTCGCCGCCATCGGGGCCGCCCTTGGGAACAAATGCCTCGCGCCTAAACGACATGCATCCGGCTCCGCCGTCGCCGCCGCAAACGTTAATTCGGCTGATATCGGTGAACTGTGACAACAGAATCGCCTCCTACAAAAAAGAGGGAGACCCTTGAATCCTAAAACTCAAGTGCCTCCCACATATGTGCTCTATGAAGGGTGAATTACGCGTTCGCGAGCGGGCGTACGCTGACCCTGTGCTTGATACCCTTGTGGAACTCAACGGTACCGTCGACCAGCGCGAACAGCGTGTCGTCCTTACCACGGCCAACGTTCTCACCCGGGTGGATGTGCGTGCCGTGCTGACGGACGAGAATCGTGCCCGTGGTTACCGTCTGGCCGGCATAGCGCTTCGTGCCAAGGCGCTGACCGCGGGAGTCACGGCCATTACGGGAGGAACCGAGTCCTTTTTTGTGTGCCATTGTGTATACCTACTCTTTCGTTACGAGTGTAATCTACTCGGCGACGGGAGCCTCGGCAACAGCCTCAGCCTCTGCCTTGACAGCCTTCTTGGCGCGGGAGGTAGCCTGAACCTTCACAATCTTCAGCTTGGTGAGCTGCTGACGGTGACCCTTCAGACGACGATAGCGCTTGCGCTTGTGGAACTTGAAGACCAGCTGCTTCTCGCCCTTGAACTGCTCAACGATCTGAGCGGTAACCTTGGCCTTGGCCAGCTTGTCGGGATCGGTGACGATCTTCTTACCATCGTTGAGGAAGATAACCGGCAGGGTGATCTTATCGCCCTCATTGCCCTCGATCTTCTCGACGGTGATGACATCGTCGGTGGCGACCTTGTACTGCTTGCCGCCCGTGTTAACGATTGCGTACATGTTTACTTGCCCTTCATGCATCAGTTAGTGCAACAGCCGAATATAGTAGCAGGCGATAATACCCCCGTCAACGAGTATGTGGAGCAAATCCACAAGTTCGCACAGGTATGGGGCTGACGAGTCGGCCCTCGTCGTCCTCGCATGCTTGATTCTGACGCTCGACATCGTAGGAGCAGATGGTCACGAGGTCTTGCATACCGGTGGAAACGATAGGTGCATCGACGCCCGGGGTCAAGCCCTGCAACAAAACATCAGCGGCAGAAAGCAAAATTTCCGGACGCATGGAGCCCTCGTTGTCGGCATGGGTGTCGAGCATGAGCACCAGATGGTCCGGGCGCTCCCCTGCCGTGAGCTCATAGCCCACGAGCGTGTGGTCAAGGTCTAGGCGTTTGCTCTTCTTACCACGCGCGTAGTCGATGCCGTGGCCCGCGCGCAGCGTATCGATAGCACGACGCACCTCGTCGGCGGAGGCCGGTGCCTCAGGGTCAAGATGCAGGTCGATACGATAGGACAGACGCGTGAGCTGCGCCGTCAGCGCCGGTGTGCGCACGTCGATGTATGCCGCCTCGATGGGGGCCAGATCGGCCGGAGATGCCGCCGCCAGGCGCTCAAACGCCTCGTCGAGCCCGACGAACTCGGTCATAAACAGGTCATACCACTCGCAAGTCGACGACGTGCCCACCGGCAGCGCCGACGAAAAGCCCACGCGCATGTGCGGAGAGAAGCCCTGCGTCACGGCATAGGGCAGCCCCGCGCGACGCACGATGCGCTCAATGGTATGAATCACTTCGAGATGACCCAGGTACTTAAGGCGGTCGCGCTTGCCATAGCGAACGCGAAGCCTAAAGAGCGTGGGGTTGTCGGTCAGGCGCTCACTCATGCGCGATCACTCACCAATACGTTCTTGGCATGGAGCGTGGGGCAGATTCCGCAACCGGTGCACGACGTGCGGGTGCAGTCGGGCGTCGTGACGCCCTCCAGCGAGCGGCGGTATTCGCGCTCGAGGAAGCCGCGCGAGCATCCGGGGCTCACGTGCTCCCAGGGCAGACGCCAGTCCAGCCCATAGGGCAGGTGCACGAGCTCGTTGAGGTCGATGCCGTTTTTGGCCGCCGCCTCTTTCCAGTTATCGAGCGAGAAATGCTCCACCCAGGCGTCAAAACGCGAACCGGCACGCCAGGCATCGATGATGACAGGCGTCATGTCACGGCCGGCGCGAGACAGCGCGGCCTCAACGAGCGAGGTTTCGGCATCATGGTAGTGCACGCGGACCGCACGGTTGCGAACGCTCGTGATGAGGAGCTTCTGACGGCGCTTGACATCGTCGTAATCGAGCTGTGGGCACCATTGGAAGGGTGTAGCGGCCTTGGGGATAAACACCGACACCGAGATGGACACCGAGACGGAGCCGCGGCGCGCCTTGGGAACCACGGAGCGGCCGAGCTCGAGCACGTGGTCGGCCAGGTTGGCGATGGCCACGATATCCTCGTCGCGCTCGCCGGGAAGGCCCATCATAAAGTAGAGCTTCATGCGATTCCAGCCGGCCTCAAAGGCCGCCTTGGCCGCACGGTCCAAGTCCTCCTCGGTCACGTTCTTGTTGATGATGTCGCGCATGCGCTGACTGCCGGCTTCGGGGGCAAACGTCAGGCCGCCCTTCTTTTCGCCAGCGACCGACTCGGCCATATCCACGCCAAACGAATCCAGGCGCTGTGAGGGAATGGACACGCGAATACCCGTATCTTCCAGACGGCGGTTGAGCCTGCCGAGCACATCGCGGATGCATGAGTGGTCGGTGGTCGAGAGCGAGGTGAGCGACACCTCGTCATAGCCGGTCTTCTGCAGGCCCTGGATCACCGAGGATACAATCTGGTCGGCCGAGCGCTCGCGCACCGGACGATAGGTCATGCCGGCCTGGCAAAAACGGCAGCCGCGGGCACAGCCGCGCAGAATCTCGATAGACAGGCGATCGTGGACGAGCTGCGCGTAGGGCACGCACGACTGCGACAGCGGATTGGTAGCGCCAAAGTCCTCAACGACGCGCTTATAGACTACCGGCGGGACGTCCTTGCCTTCGCGCGGCACGGTGTAGCCATGCGGCGAGCAGGGCTCGTCATAGCGCACCTCATACAGAGACGGCACATAGGTACCGGCGACCGTCGCGAGCTGCTCGACAATCTGAGCGCGCAAGACGCCCTCATCGCGCAGGCGACGATGCAGCTGGCAAACCTCGAGCAGCGACTCCTCGCCCTCACCGATCAGGATGGCATCGAAGAAGGCCGCATACGGCTCGGGGTTATAGACCGAGGGGCCACCGGCGACGATGATGGGATCGTCCTCGGTGCGGTCGGCCGCAAGCAGCGGAATGCCAGCGAGATCGAGCGCCTCGAGAAAGTTTGTCACGGCCATCTCGTGCGGCACATGCATGCCGACGATATCGAACGAGGCCACAGGCGCCGCGCCCTCGAGCGACAGCAGCGGAATCCCCGCCTCGCGCATGGCATCGCCCATATCGGGCCACGGCACATAGCCGCGCTCGCAGGAAATGCCCTCGGCCTGATTAAGGATGTTGTAGAGAATGGCGATGCCCTGGTTGGGCAGACCGACCTCATACACGTCCGGATAGATCATGCAGCAGCGGTAGTCGGCATCGGCCTTGGAGAGCGTACCCCACTCGTGGTCGATATAGCGACTCGGCTTTTCGACCTTGGCGAGCAACGGCTCGATCAGATGAAAACAGTCTTGGTATGGAACGCGCAAAAGAAACCCCTAAGCAGCGAGATCAGATGCGTCCTCAAAGGGACCCATGGGACGAGTAGCGCCGGCAACCGTGGTCACCAGGTCGCGGACGCGCGAGAACGTGGCGGCAGCCACCTCGTTGGCACGGCTGTAGTCGATGTCGCGCTCATACAGCGAAACGAGCGCACGGCCCATACCATAGGTTCCCGCGGCGGCGGTCAGCGCCTTGACGGCAAACCCGATATGCGGCGTCTGCTTTACCAGGGCGCGGGTGACGGCGCGGAGCACCAAGCCGCCGGCAAGCACGCCCGCGACCTCGTAGCCGCGCTCGGGCTTAATGCCGCGTCCAAAGATGGCCGCCAGCTCAAAGAGCATGCCAACCTGCGCCAGCGCCATAACGGGATAATCGGCCCCCGGCAAAAACACCAGCGCGCCCGTCGCCATATTGGTAAGCGCGCACGAGGTGATGATGCGGTTTGCGGCAGCGATACGCATGAAGGCGAAGTTTGCCGCAAATGCCGTCTCCTTGTCCGTACGATCGAGAATCCAGCGGGCAAGCGTCTCGAGCAGATACGTCTTATCGGTAGCCGCCACCGCGCCGAGCATGGGCGTGGACTCCTGGATAAACGGCACCTCGACTGCGGACTCGGCCAGCACGCACACGGGGGCGCCGGCAATCACGAGTTCCTGCACGGCGCTCTCAAGGCGGTCAGACCCACACGAAAGCACCAGAACCACATCGGTATCGGTCTTGGGGACGATACGGTCCTCACCCAGGCGCTCAACGCGCACAATGCCCGACGTCGTCTGCGGCACGAAGGCATCGCGCACCGTCTCGACCAAAAAACGCGAGGCAGACGAATCGAGGTAGACGGACACGCGAACCGGCGTGTCGGAATCCTTCTTGGTGGTCGCGCCCATCTTAAAGACGCGGGTCAGCTTGTCCACGGGAATCTTCATAGCAAACCCCTCCAGCGGTTACGCGGCGCCCGAACGATGCCGCCATATGGATTGTACGATACCCACCGTCAGCAACTGGATCATCATCGAGGACGAACCGAAGCTAATGAACGGCAGCGGAATACCGGTAATCGGCATCATGCCGATGCACATGCCGATGTTCTCGAAGGTCTGGAATGCCCACATGCCGACGAT